>JAFYLV010000035.1 GCA_017556885.1 Clostridia bacterium
GAATGAAGGACGCCCGACTTCTTTTACAGCACGTTCAATTTTGACCTCTTCGGATAGCTCATTTGCAAAGGCAAATGCAGATGTTACTCAGTCAGTTGTTGTTAAAGAAGATTCCGACATCTCTGGACCTTTTGATATTGCATGCATTACGCAGCTTTCTGTTACCGATTTGAATGATTATTCCGTTGAGACAAATAATATCTTAGTACTGGGCAGTGCATACAGTTTATATGATGAATACTTTAACTCGTCTAAGTATACCAATCAGGAATTCTTTACTGCAGTATTGAACGAATTCTTTGAACTTCCTGATCTTTCGGTCTATGAAGGAAATGAATTCGTTGTTCCTGATATTTTGTTGTTAAACTGGGAGAAGACTTTTGTCTTATCAATTCTTTGTGTTATCCCGACAGCACTGCTTATTGCCGGTATCTTTGTCTGGTTCCGGAGGAAGAATAAGTAATGAATAAACAGAAAAAAAATATTTTAATTGCTGCCGTTGTACTAGTTATATTATTCCTTACTGTTTTAATAGCATGGCTTGTTTTACCCTCAATTGAACCGGATTCGTCTGAGAGTGTTGTTGATACCGTATCAGTTTATAATTTCGATTCTGCATTTATAGAACGACTTGATTTTATAAATCCCGACAGTGGCGATGATTATGCAATCTGTAAGGGCATTAAAGCAGGCACGGTATATTATTACATCGAAAACGATGACACATTTGAGTCTCGTCAAAGTTATTTTATTATGACTTTAGAGATGATTGCAGGATTGGACGCCGGAAAATTGGTCGAAGAGAATCCTGCGGATCTGTCTAAATACGGAATCGATGATGAAAAAGCAACAGTAAAGATTCATAGAACAGATGTTGATATGGTAGATAAGATTGTATTTGGTGATTATTATCCGCTCGATGGCACATATGTTTATGCGTATGTGAGTTCGAAAGATGCGGTATATACAATCGGATCGAGCATTCGTACTACGCTTAGCAGCAGCCCGACATATTATCGTGAGACTAATATCGTACCTCAGTTAAGTGAAGCCACATTTGAAGAACTGCAGCGCTATACCTGCACATTACCGGATGGATACGTACTCTCCTTTGAGAGAAGTACGGAGGAAGGATTACTATCCGTATTTGTTCAGACAAAGCCTAAACAGGGCGCTGTTGATGACTATAATGTCGCAAATAAGATTCTGAATAAGCTTATTGGTATCTCGGCTATTGCGGTTGTTGAAGATAACCCTAAGAATCTTGAGGCATATGGTCTCGATGATCCAATCCGAGTGGATATTGACTATGTTGACGGTGGTCGATATTCGTTACTGATTGGTTCTCGAACCGATGAGGTGATATTTGTTATGCTTGAAGGTGTTCCGATGGTTATCGCTGCTACCGGAGACTACACATTCCTTGATGTGCGCGGGGAGGATATTTTGAGCACCGGCATTTTCCTGCATAACATCAAAGATGTTACGAAAGCTGTGTTTGCAACTGTTGACAAAGAGTACGTTCTGATTGTGGACGACCAGACGGACGATGAAGGCAATGGTGTGTTTAATGCAAGTTTTCAGGGCAAACCAATGGAACAGGCAGAAGCCCGGTCTCTATATTCTGGCATGTTATCATTCTTTGCCGTAAATAGCTATACAGGAAAGTTGCCTCAAGAAACGCAATACACCCTCACTTTCACCATGCGTGATGGTACAGTCAATAAATTGGAACTGCGCAAACTTAACTCCCGTCAGTATGCTGCCGTTGTCAACGGAACCTGCAACAGTTACGTCAGCATTACTGCGGTCAACCACCTTCTTAACCTGATCGACATGGTCGAGAAGGGCGAGAGCATTGAAGATATCTTCTAATAAGTAATTTTATTCAATGGAAAGGACGAGGGTTATTCCTCGTCCTTTCTTTATATTAACGTTGGAAAACCACTTGTTTTTTTGAATATTAGACTATTCAAAGGATTTAAAACATGCTATAATTGTTTCAATAAGGGAAGGGAGTGACTGGAAATATGATTTATCGAATATCTTCAGTACTCCTTTTGTTTTGTGTTTTGTTCTCATTTAGCAGTTGCAGAACCTTGCCGGAGGCATCTGCAAGTCAACCGATGGTTGACGTTACTCTTGCTGCAACGGAGTCGCCAACACCATTGCCCACACAAACTCTGAGACCGGAATCGACCCCGGTACCAGTACGGCCCCAAGCTTCTACAGAACCTGTGGTAACTGTGACTCATAAACCAACCGTTTCACCGACTGGCGCCGCCACTGGGCTTGACAGTGTGATTACCGGCTCTCCTGCCGTATCACATGTTATGAAGACAGTGGCATCCGGGATTGTCGTGCATAACGGTGGCACTGCGGATGCGCCGGTTGTTATTGATGCATCCAACATTTCGGATGGGTATGTTATGATCCGTGCTCTGTCAGACAAGCGTCTGAAAGTTATGATTCAGTGTCCCGGCGGGATTAAATATACCTATAATCTTCGTGGTGATAATACGTGGGAAGTGTACCAGTTTTCGGACGGAAACGGTGAATATAAGATCCATGTTTACCGCGAGGCAGCGTCCGGAAAGTATGCAGCACTTGCGTCGTCATCTTTTGATGTAATACTCAAGGATATAAATGCCCCGTTTCTGCATCCGAATCAGTATGTGAACTTTACGGAAAACAGTCTTGCCGTTCGCCACGTTGCAAAGATATGTACCGAAAAGATGAAGGATATTGAGCGTATTGAAGCGATCTATCACTATGTTATTACAAATATATCCTATGATCATCAAAAAGCGGCAACTGTGAAGAGCGGGTATATTCCGGATATTGATACAGTCTTTCAGACGCAAAAAGGTATCTGTTTTGATTATGCGGCTTTGATGACTGCCATGCTACGTGCCTATGGGATTCCGACCAAGCTGGTTGTCGGATATACCGGTGATGAATATCATGCCTGGATCAGCACCTTTTCAAAGGAAAGCGGTTGGGTTGAGGGGGCGATCTTCTTCAACGGAACGGATTGGAAATTGATGGATCCTACGTTTGCATCTTCTGCGAACTCCAGTAAGGAGATTATGAATTATATTGCAAAAACCTCCAACTATACGGCAAAATATATCTATTGAGGAGACTGTATATGCTGAAATTCAGCCCAGACTACCATATGCTTTCCGGTCTCTGTGAGACTTTGGGAGAAGCGGTTTCTGCTGGTATTCCGGTTCGTGAGGTGTTTGCAGAGCTTCGTGACAGTGAAATGGAAGGCACGGTAAAAAAACTCTATACCGAGCTTTGCGCGTATGCGGAATCCGGAGCCTGCCTGTCGGAATGTTTAAACATGAGCCGAGTATTTCCATCGTATATGATCCGTCTTCTTGCAGTCGGAGAGATGACCGGTCACATAAATCGTACGCTATTGCGCCTTTCTGCACATTATGCGATGCAGGATCGCCTGCGTTCTGCATTAAAGTCTTCCGTTTTGTATCCTGCCGTGTTGTGCAGTGTGTTGCTTTGTGTGCTATATGTGATTGCAACTGAGGTATTGCCTGTTTTTCGTGGAATCTATGCGCAGCTTGGCGCGGACCTTCCACCTGCTGCGGCTGCAGTATTTTTATTTGGTGAAGGATTAAGAAGTGCCGGATGGGTACTTACGACGATGATTTTGCTCGCAGCGGCTTTTGTTGTGTCGCTTTTACTGATCCCCGTACTTCGTACGCGTATGTCTGCATATACGATGCATCTATTCGGAGCAAAGGCAAAGCGATTCCGTGTAGCAGCTGATATTTGCTCCGTACTTGCCATGACCTGCTCTGCCGGCATTGAGCCCGCCGCTGGTATGAGAATGGCTGCAGAATTATCAGACCTTGATATTAGGACGAAAATATCATCTGTGGCAGATGATATGGAGTCGGGGAAGAAGCTTTCGGTTGCTCTTATTGAAACCGGTCTTTTTGATGGTATGGATGTTCATTATATTGACCTCGCTGTGCAGTCCGGTAATCTTGCTGATGTTGCTGAAAAACTTGCTGAGCGGTATACCGAACGTGCAGAAGTGATTTTTACCCGTCGAGTCGCTCTTGTTGAACCCATCGCGGTACTGATTCTTGCTTTTTGTGTTGGCCTTATGTTACTTGGTGTCATGCTTCCGCTTCTTGGTTCGCTTTCGGTGCTTGGCTAATGCAAAAGAAATCTGTCTATAGAACAATTGGTCTCCTGATTGTTCTATGTATCTTCAGTTTGGTTGTATATAGTGCTGTAGCGGCTGCGCGTGGAGTTGAAGAGGCACGAGCATCTGAAGAACTTCGTTTTGCCGAGGAGGCAATCCGGCGTGCGGCAATTACCTGCTACTGCATAGAGGGACGATTTCCGGAAAGCTACGGCTATCTGCGTGATAAATACGGTCTTTTGGTGGATGAAGAGCGTTTTACCGTGCATTATTCTATTTTTGCCCAGAATATCATGCCGGAGATTACCGTTATAAAGAAGTGATGGAAATGCATAGATCCAAAAACCTCATATCTTACGCTGTGGCACTACTGATGCTGCTGCTCTTCGCGCTTGCGGTGGTTTCGACGGTACTCTATGGTGCACGGGCTTTCCGTAAAATGAAAACGGATATGGAGCAGTCTTTTCATGCGCAAACGGCTTCGACGTATATTGCGGCGAAGCTTCGTTATGCAGATGTGCATGATGCGGTATTTTGTAGTGATGTGGAAGGAATAGCAGCACTGGGCATTCGCGAAAACATTGACGGTGAGTCATATATTACCTATATTTATGTCCATAACGGATGGCTGACAGAACTGTACTGTCTTTCATCTGCTAATCTTTCGGCGGATGCGGGAGAAAAAGTTATTCCTTTGGATGCTTTTACTTTTGAAATTGTTGATAGATCTGTGCGGTATACATGTGTGAAAGACGGACAAAGCCGATATTCCCGGATCGCCCTGCGCGCAGCCGGAAGGTAAGGAGAAACGTGTGCTGAAAAGATCACCGGCGCTGATGATGCTTTTGGAGCTGGCGGCTATGCTGCTGGTCTTTTCGCTATGCGCTGCGGTGACTGTCCGTTTGTTCTTTGAGGCGCGTACAATGATGGTACAAAGCCGTCGGATCGGTGCGGCGGTAGAAATCGCACAGATTGCGGCGGAGTGCTACCGCTTGGATGGCAATGCAGAAGATGCTGCACGTGAAATCTCTGCGGTTTGGGATGCAGACGGTTACCGCGCAGTGGTTAACCGAGATGGGGAAGCCTTTACGGTGCATCTGCAGCCGCGGGGAGACGAATTGCAAATTTCGGTCTGGTTTCAGGCAGAGAACCTATACGAGATTACGGTGGCTTCCATATGAGAAAGAATCGGAATTTAATGCGGGCGAATTTTGGGGCCGTCGGAATTGCAAGTCTGATCGTTTGTTTTGCAGTGTTATGTATGACGGTTTTGTCTGTCTCTGCATTTGTGGCCGCACGGGACGGACTGCGAGATGCAGAGGCGGTTGCAGTTGCCCGGAAGAACTTTTATGCTGCGGATCTGCGCGCCGTTGAAATAACGGTCAAGCTGAAGGAAGCTTATCTTGCGGGTGCAAATCTCTCGGAGCTTTCTGCATCGTTAGGCGCACAGTTTTCGCAGAAAGATGGTGAAATCTTGGTTGCATTTGGGGTTCCGGTTGATGATATGCAGACGTTGTCGGTGTTGCTTGCTTTTGAAAATGAGATGAAAATTTGTTCCTGGCAGGTTCTGCCATCGACAGATTGGTTGCCGGATGACAGCATTTCTGTATGGCATAGCTGAAATTTTGGGGAGATAACAGTATGGATTTATTGCAGATTATTAACCTCGCAATCGAGATGAGCGCATCGGATATTTTTATAGTACCCGGCCGTCCGGTTTGCATAAAGCAGGGTCGCTCCTTTGTATCTGTGAGTGATGAATGTATTATGACGGATGCTTCCGAGATTCTGATCCGTGAGGCGTACGCTATGACAGATCGAGACTTCGGTCGCCTGGCTTGTGGCGGAGACGACGATTTTTGCATATCTTGTCCCGGTAAAGCCCGCCTTCGTGTCAGTGCGTATATGCAGCGCGGATCCTATGCCGCAGTGTTTCGTATTATCTCTTTTGGGATTCCGGATTACCGAACCATCGGTATCCCGGAAAATGTAATGGCGGCTGCGGAGGAGAACAAGGGACTTACGTTGATCACCGGCAGCGCCGGCAACGGAAAATCCACCACGCTTGCCTGTATCATTGACCGCATCAACCATACCCGTATGGGCCACATCATCACCCTTGAGGATCCGGTGGAGTATTTGCACCGGCATGATAAGTGCATTATCTCACAGAGAGAGATCTCGATTGATACAAAGGATTATGTAACCGCTCTCCGGGCAAGTCTCCGCCAGGCACCGGACGTTATTCTTCTTGGCGAAATGCGCGATCATGAGACGATTTCTACGGCAATGACGGCTGCGGAGACGGGTCATCTTGTCTTTTCAACGTTGCACACTTTGGGTGCTGAAAACACAGTGGATCGCATCATTGACTGTTTCCCGCCGGAGGGACAGAAGCAGATCCGGGTTCAACTTGCGATGGTGCTGAATTCCGTCATTTCGCAACAACTGATTCCGACTTTGGACGGTTCGCTGGTTCCTGTTTTTGAGGTTGTACATGCCAATATGGCGATACGTAATCTCATCCGTGAGGCTCGTGTACATCAGTTGGATGCAATGATCTCTGCATCCCGGGACGCAGGCATGATTTCGATGGACGATGCAATTTATGAACTGTATCGGGATGGACGGATTACCCGGGATACTGCATTGCAATATGCAATGCATCCCGATATTCTGAGACGACGTTTAAATTAAAAAATGTGCGACAGAGTTAACTCTGCCGCACATTTTTTTAGTACATATTGTTTGCCTTCATGTAGTCATAAACCATCTTCCCGTGCTCCTGTTCTTCCTTCTGAATATGGTTGAGGCATTTTCTTGCGGCTTCGTCTCCGAATTCGAAGATGCATGTGTCGTATAGGGAAGATGCATGCTTTTCTGCGGTCAGCATATCGGTGCAGAGAAAGCAGTCCTCGGTCTTGTCCGGGCTATCGGACATGGTATAGGTCTGGGTAAAAGAGGGGAGAGGTTTCTCTGTGCAGGAAGGCGCCGGCGGAGTACGGCATTCAATTTCGTTGAGTGTTTTCAAATGCTCTCTTTCGTTTTCGGCGAGGGCGGTAAAGAGCCCTTTCAACTGTCCGTCCACTGCGGCTTCGGCAGCTCGCTCGTATTTTTCGGCACAGAGGGCTTCCTGATCTTTCAAGTCCTTTAAAAGTGTGCTTTCTTTTTCGGTCAAAGTCATCGTGGAATACCTGCCTTTCGTATTGATAGGCTTATTTTCTGCCGCTGAGTTTGAAAATATGCACAGAATTTAAGGCATACTTCTTTTCTTTAGGTGCCCGGTATGTTATAATAATAGGTAAGAATTAATTTTTAGGAGGCAATATGCGTATCTGGTCATTTGAAGAGGGCGGCCGCGTGCTTTCCATCCGTACGCCCAACACGCCCACCCCCTGGAAGAACCTTCTGTTTAACGATTCCTATATGCTGGATGCTACCCAGCGCCTGCAGGGCGCCGGTGTAACCCTGTCCAAGACCTTTAATACCAAGGAATATATTACTGCCGACCGCGATCTTTTTGTTCGCATCAATGGTGAGGCCTATCGCCTGCTCGTCGGTGCCGGTAAGAGCTATGAGTGCCGCCATGAGATGGCATGCAGTACCGTCCGCGAGGAGTTTGATGGCTTTGCCGTAACCGTTCGTGTTTTCGTTCCGGCTAAGGGGGAGGCCGAAATCTGGACCGTAAATGTGGAGAATACCTCCGGTGCTGCGATGGTCGCCGAGGTGTTTTCCTGCTTTGGTCTGACCAAGGCCGGCACCATGGGGCAGTGCGCCCGCTGGGATGAGGTGAGTGGAACCGCTTATCGTGCCGGATTCCCCTACTATGTCTACTATGAGGAATACGAGAATGCACGGAAGAAGAAGGATATCTGCTATGTGACCTCCGATGTGCGTCCCGTCGGCTATGAGACCAATAATCAGCGCTTCTTCGGTGCCGATAATCCCTATGTCATTCCCGAGCCTGTCCGTCAGGGCAAGCTTGGCTGCGCTGCGAGTGAAGAGGGTATGACCTGTGGCGCACTGCACTTTGTCTTTGACGTTGCCGACGGCGATTCTGCTTCCGTGAATATCCTTGCCGGTGTTGCCAAGTCCATTGATGAGGTTCCCGGCCTGAAGGCTGAATATCTCAATGTTGAGGCTCAGCTGGATGCGGCCCGCATGGTGTGGGAGAAGCGGCTTGAGAGCTACTGGATCGACACCCCCGACGATCAGCTGAATGCCATGCTCAACGTATGGCTGAAAAAGCAGGCGCTCTTCCTCGGTAAGTTTAACCGTGCTTCCACCTATTGCCCCATCCGTAACCAGCTGCAGGATGCCATGGGCTATGCCCTCGTCGATCCCGACGATGCTTTCCGGGTTGTTTGCGACGTTATGGCAAAGCAGCACTATGACGGCTACATCAAGGGCTGGGTTATGACCGACGGCTCTGCACCGCAAAAGCTCTGCCTTATCGAGCATTCCGACGGCGCCATCTGGCTGATCCTTTGCTTTGTCAATATCATCGAGATGTCCGGCAACCGGGATTATTACAATACCCTCATCGGATACGGTGACAGTGACGAGAAGGATACGGTGCTTGAGCACCTGAAGAAGGCTGCCCGCTATATGGGCGCCAAGACCGGCGAGCGCGGCATGTGCCTGATGCTCGACGGCGACTGGACCGATCCTCTGAACGGTCCCGGACGTAAGGGCAAGGGTGAGTCCGTTTGGAACACGGCGGCACTTTGCTATGCCATCCGTCGTCTGACGTCCGTTTGCCCGGATGATGAGCTTACTGCCATTGCCGACCGTC
>JAFYLV010000036.1 GCA_017556885.1 Clostridia bacterium
CCCTCTCCGAAAGTCTCCCGGGCAATGGCGCGAATATCCTCATTCAGCTTTTTAAAAGCCTGAACATTTTCCGGGTGGATCCACAACTGCAGGGGATTCGCTCTTCCTTCTTCCATAACCGCAACGGCCTCAAACCAGATCAGACCGGCGCCGCCGCGGGCAAAGCGCTCATATCTTCGGCGGGTATGAACAGACGGAGAGCCGTCACGCTCGCCGTCGGCGCCCTCCATCGGATGGTATGCAAGGCGGTTTGGTAGGGTACGTCCGCAAAGGTCATAGGTTTCACGAAGCACAGACAGATCCTCAGAGAAACAAACACCGCTTCCCTCCGCAGCAAAGGCTGCCTTGACCTCATCCAGCGATTTAAATGCGAATTTTTTGAAGGGCATGATATACGCCTCCGTACGGCAAAATTTTTACGAATATATTTTACACAAAACTTTATACCTTTGCAAGAAAAAGCGCAATTTTTCCCTTACAATCCCTGTTGTTTGTGTTATAATTATTTATGCCAATTTCTTCTGCACAAGGAGTTTCGCGTATGAATTATCTAGAGAAGCTGAATTCGCTGATTGAGCGGCGCAACGAAAGCGAGTTTTCGGAACGAATTATCTCCGAGCTCGTCTACCTCGACGGCATTTCCAAAGTTAACCACGACCGGAATAACTCCATAATCGAGAAAGCATCGGATCTCTTGATTTCCTACATCCAGCGCGACGGAGTTATCACGAAGCGCGCCGTTTTCGAAACGGAGGAGCTGCTCTCACCCATGGCAGATGCCGCGAAGGCATACGATCTGCTTTTTGTCGCCCATGCACACATCGATATGAACTGGATGTGGGGCTATAACGAAACGGCCGCCGTTACTGTGGATACCTTCCGTACGGTACTCGACCTGATGGAAGAATACCCCGAACTGACATTTGCCCAGTCCCAGGCATCCACCTATGAAATCATCGAAAAATACGCCCCGGAAATGCTTCCCGAGATCCGCACCCGCATCCGCGAAGGTCGTTGGGAAGTCACGGCATGCGAATGGGTTGAGCCCGACAAAAACATGCCGAACGGCGAATCCCTGACCCGACAGATTCTGCAGACCAAGCGGTATCTCTCCCGACTTCTTGAGATCCGCGAGGATGATATGTGCATCAATTTCGTACCGGATACCTTCGGGCATAATGCAAACGTCCCGGAGATCCTTACCGGTGCCGGCGTAAAATATCTCTACCATTGCAGAGGATATGAATCCCCCTGCCTCTACCGTTTTGCCTCCCCCTCCGGCGCCAGCGTTCTCACATCCCGTGAATTTTCCTGGTACAATGCAAACATCACTACCGAAAAGTTCGAGTGTGTTCCGAGCTTCTGCACAGAGTACGGCGTAGATACCATGCTCGCCGTCTACGGTGTCGGCGACCACGGCGGCGGCCCGACAAGACGGGATATTGAACGTATTCTGAAATACCAATCCTGGCCATATACGCCGAATATCCGTTTCGGAACCTTCCTTGAATACTTTAAGGCAGTTGAACGCAAATCCAATCCCCTGCCCACCCTTTGCCATGAGCTGAACGCCGTTTTTACCGGCTGCTATACAACGCAGTCTCGAATTAAAATGGCCAACCGCATCGGCGAGGCACGCCTTAACGAGGCAGAGGCTTTACAGGCTATGGACAATGTCCTTGCTGATGGAAAGTGCTCTCCCAGACGTCTTGACGGAGCCTGGCAGCGGCTGATCTTCAACCACTTCCACGACATTCTCCCCGGCTCCGGTACGGTCGAGACCCGGGAATATGCCCTCGGCCGCTTCCAGGAGCTGCTCGCCGATGCCGCCACCACGGCAACTGCGGCGGAGCGTCACCTGATGTCCCGCATGAACACGGAAGGAATCCACTTTGACAACGATACTGATGACCGCGCAGAAGGTGCCGGCGTTGGTTTCTTCCAGAGTGAGGGCTCATCCTTCCGCATGCCCTCTGCCGAGCGCGGACGCGGCAAGGTTCGTGCACTCACCCTCTTTAACCCAACCCCCTGGCCTAGAGATGAGTACAGTGAGGTTGTTGTCTGGGACTATCCCCTGCCTTTGAACCAGTGTGAAATCGTCACGGCCGATGATGTATCTCTTCCCTTTGCCGAAATCGGCAAGGGAACGTCCTACTGGGATCATAAATATCAGCGCATATTAGTCCGTGCACCGCTCTCCCCCTACGGCTACTGCACCGTCATTCTTCGCCCCGTCAAAGCGGACGGACACGCAACCGTAAAGCTTTTCACCGCAGAGCACACCGACGAGGCCATCAACGACGAGCCGATCATCCTTGAAAACAATCTCATCCGCGCAGTCGTTGATCCCCACACCTTTGAGCTCAACGAACTCTATGATAAGCGCAGCGGAGCGTCACTGATCGACGGCCCCACCGCGTATTTCCGTCTGGCCGAAGAAAATCCAGTCTATAACATGGCTGCATGGCGCATCGGCCCCATTATGAAGAGTGAAAATCTCAACCGCACCCACTCCGTCCGCCGCGGACGCATTACCCGGTGTGATGTCTATACAAGCTTCTCCTACACCATAGAATTTGGTACATCCGAGCTTACCTGCGAGATGCGACTGACCGAAAATTCCGATATAATCGAATACAATTTGACCGTTGACTGGCACGAGCTACCCGTAAAACAGAAATTCATCCCGCAGCTTGCCTTTATGCTGCCGAATGTAACGGAGCAAACC
>JAFYLV010000037.1 GCA_017556885.1 Clostridia bacterium
GCCTCGCGGGCGGATTCGACAATGGTAAACTGCGGATCCTGCACCCAGGGGCGGGGAATCCGGCAGGTGATCTTCAAAAACTGATTGACCACCGTCCCAAACAGGCCGACAAAGAGCAGATAATGTCCGTTTTTCTTGTTGATACACCAGTAAAAGATCAGGCCGACGAGAATGAAAAAGGTTTCCTCACCAAACACCGTCACCGCGGAGAAAAAAGCATCCAGAGCGGGCGTGCGGATGCCCTCCAGCAGTTTTAAAAATTCCATAAGTTCCTCCGTTTCTTCTTTTCTATGCAAAATATACCATTTTTCTTTGCAGATTGCAAGTCTAGCCTTCCCTGTCACTCTCCGGAATCCGGCAGCATACAATGCCCATGACGGGAGAAATCAGCCCGTACAATACGAAACCGAGAAAGGAGGAACATGACTATGGCAACCTTTACCAACCAGGCAACACTTTCCTACACCGGCGGCACCGTCAGTTCCAACGTCACCACCGGCGAGATCCTTGAGGTGCTTTCCGTCACCAAGACCGCCGTGGCCAATACCTATGCCGTGGGCGATGAGATCACCTATGCCATCCAGCTTCTGAATGCGGGCACCGCCCCCTTCACCGGCCTTACCCTGACGGACGATCTCGGTGCTTACACCTTCGGATCTGTTACGCTGCAGCCTACAGATTACGTCGATGGCTCCGTTCGGTATTTCCTGAACGGCATTCTGCAGCCGGCTCCCACCGTTACCGCAGGTCCGCCCTTGAGCATCACCGGGCTCACCGTGCCTGCCGGCGGTGTCGCAACGGTGCTGTATACCGTTCGCACCAACGGCTTCGCCTCTCCTGCCGTGGATGGAACCATCGTGAACACCGCCACCGTCAGCGGCGGCGGGATCACCCCCATCACCGCAACGGAGACCGTCACAGCCTCCGGCACACCGCTGCTGGAGCTTTCGAAGTCCGTCTCTCCCAGTGTCGTCGCAGAAAACGGACAGATCACCTACACCTTCACCATTGAAAACCGCGGCAACACCGAAGCCGCCGCCACCGACAGCATCACCGTCACCGACACCTTTAATCCCATCCTTTCGGACATCACCGTTGCTTTCAACGGCACAGCCTTTACCGGCAACTACACCTACGACGAAACCACCGGTCTCTTCACCACTACCCCCGGTGCGATCACCGTCCCCGCAGCCACCTATACCCAGGATCCCACCACCGGTGTCTGGCAGATCACGCCCGGCGTTGCGACCCTTACCGTCACCGGCACCGTCTGATCCCGACCATTTGGGCAAAAAAAGAACGCTTTTCCTCGTGAAAAGCGTTCTTTTTCTTTTATTTCCAGTTCATTTCCGGGGTGCAATGATAGTCCTCGGTAAATTCCGTGATGCCCCATGAGATGATGCGGCGGTATTCCTCCTCCGTGCGGCGCTTGATGCTCCAGGCGGCGGCAAAGAGGCCTGCGTCAAGGATCTCCTTGGCAATTTCCGGGGTATAATGGTCAAACCGAACCTCCATGCCGCAGCGGCAGGCGGAAAAATCGATGGGACAGGCAATATAGGCGGCGAAGCGCTCAGGCTCCCACTTCCGGTTATCGTAGGTATAGCCGTCGATATCCGTACCGAAGACCGACCACGCCGTTTCCAGCACATCAAGGTCAAAGCTCTTGATGTGGAAACGGGAAAGCAGATCTCTTTTCTCCAGCATTTCCCGCACCTCTCGCCATTTTTCCACGGGAAGACCCGGATGGGTGGAGAACATGGGGCGCATGCCCGTCTTTGCACAGAGATCAAAGAAATCCGCAAGCCGCGGGATGCCCGTCCCCCGCCAGGCGGGGTGCTTATACAAGCCGTAATCCCAGCGATCCAGCTCCTCCAGGGTCATATCCCAGATCTTGCGCTCGTCCGGAGGGGAATTTCCCTCCGCATCCCGCGCATAGCGGGCAAGGGTATCGTCGTGGATGCACACCAGTTCTCCGCCGGCGGTGAGCTTCGGCACAACAATGCAGGCGGGAAAGCCGCAAAGGGCCGCAAGTTCAAAGGCAGGCATGGTGTTGTTCGGTGCCATGCCCCAGAGACCGAGATGGGCGTTGAAGCGCAGGGGCTCCGTCCTGCCGTCGGCAGGCTCACCGTAATCTGCAGACAGCTCAAGGAGCTTCAGTTCTCCCCCTTCCGGGAGTATGATCTCCATACAAAGCTCAACGTCCTCAAACCAGGCCGGCGGCACACGGAAGAACTGCGCTCCCCCAAGCATATAGCTGTGGGAGATAAAGACCGGCTCCTCATCCCCCGGTCGGGAAAGCTGAAAGGTGATATGGGGGCACTCCGGTCCGGTATATTCCGATCTCACGGTAACGCTGATGCAGCGCAGCCGTTCCGGTACCGGACAGCCGAAGGCGATATTTTCCTTCGCAGCCGTATTTTCTTCATGCAGCAGCATCATCTCTCCCCCTTACAGCCCAAGCTCTGCAAACGTATATTTCTGCAGGCGGTGCTCGCCGGAGTTTTCATAGGCAAGATAGAGCATCTTCTGCGCATCGTCCACGTAAGCGTGAGGATAGAACCAGCGCTCACCGGGATCCTCTACGTCAAAGATCTTTTCAAAATGCAAGCCGTCCCGGCTCTTTGCAACGGCAAGGCAGGTGCGCTTCTCC
>JAFYLV010000038.1 GCA_017556885.1 Clostridia bacterium
AGCAATCTTGGCCATTGCGGTACTCTTATTTTATAAGCTGTTTCTTGCCGTTTATTATCTATCTCTGCGCCACCCGGGCTCTGCACAGCCTGACCGTTGTGGAAGGAGACATGCTGCCGGAAGTATATAAGGCGGCAGAGCGCTTGATGAAAACGGAATAGGAAAAGAGCCCGAATTTTCGGGCTCTTTTTTTGATGGTGTGTGACAGGCGTTATTTTGCAAGCAGCTTTTCGATTTCTTCGCGCTGCGGTCTCATGCCGTCATAAACCGTGGATGTGAACCACCGGTCTTCCAGAAAATCCTCCGCAAAGGCATCCATTACCTTTTGGGCGATTTTAAACTGCGAAACTGCTTTTTCCGCCTCTCCCTTTTCCTGCAGCCGCTTTCCGGCAACCGTCAGCATGGTGACCAGTTTTTCCGCGGAAAGAGCTTTCTGCTTTTGTGCCGCCTCATAGCTGGCATCTCCCTCCAGAAGGGAGGCGATCAGCTCAAGCTTGGTAAAATAGATCTCCGGGATCTTATCCAGTGTCGGCAGGATCTGCCCGGTCTGACCGATTTCTTTATAACATTCGGACAGAATACGGCAGGCATCGTATTTTATAGCATCATCCCGGGTGGATTCGATGAGGGCACGGCACAGGTTGATAACCTCATCTGTCCTCGACTGCATATCCAGCGTATAGAGAAGGTTGTTCAGGAGCCGGTCGTTTCCGGGGAAACGCTGCAGGCCGCCGCGCAGAATTTCTTCCGCTTTTGTGGGATCGCTGCTGCGGTAGCGGAAGGCTTCGTCGCAGATCTCCGTTACCTGCTTTTCGGTCTCGAACAGATTGAAGTCAAAAAGCTCGTCGGTGGAAACGCCGAAAAAGGATGCGATGGCAGGTATCATGGTCACGTCCGGCATCGTATTTCCCGTTTCCCATTTTGAAACGGCTTGAAAGGACATGCCAAGATAGTTTGCAAAGACTTCCTGCGATATGTTTTTCTCTTTTCGTAAGGACTTGATTTTTTCTCCGAGTTTCATAATGTAACTTCCTCCAAAGGTATTGAAACGACGTCTGTTTCGATAGTATTATCCGCCAATTTGCGCGGAAAAACAATAACCCGTTTGGAGAGAAAAATTCTAACACCGGTTGAAACTAAAATAATCGCCTCCTTGGCGAAAACCAAAGAGGCGATTGCGTGTCTGTAGAAACAGTTATTCCATCGCGGTGGATGCCTTCGCACGCGCCGCGAGAGGCACGGCGGCAGATCGGCGGCGGCTCTATCTCTGCGCCACCCGGGCGCTGCACAGCCTGACCTTTGTGGAAGGAGATGCACAGCCGGAAGTGTATAAACCGGCAGCGGAATTGATGAGAACAGAATAGAAAAAGAGCCCGAATTTTCGGGCTCTTTTTATCGGATGGCCGCAGGGGCAGGCTTAAGCGCTAAAATTACCCCAAAGCTTGCAGCCTGTTTTTTATTACCTGTAATCTTTCGTCTGTGTGTAAGACCCTAAAGCGAGAATTTTCATCCAAAGAACGAAGGAAAGCATGCGCCATGCTTTCTTCGCTGTTGCTTCCGCTTTGCGAAGAATCATATTGCAATCCGCGCACAAGGAGAGAGGTGTGCTGTATGCTTTTGAACTGCTGATATTTTTCCATGTGCTCACACATTTCGTTTAGTTCATCAAAGGCTTGGTCCAATTCTCCCATTTCGGCGGAGCTTATTGCCATATCCCGGCAAAGCCTGCCCAATCGGATTTCCCAAAAACCAAAATCCCCCTCGGAAAAAATCATATGATAAAACTTATATATGGTTTCTCTTATGGCGTGTCGTTCCTTGGCGGTGTATTCAGCCTCCGGACACTGCATCATATTGTGCGACAATCGGAGCATGGTGTCGCAAACATCGAAAAAATACCAGCGGCAATGCTCAACCAATTCCTTGCCTTTCAGGACGGAAGAAAGCAGATCTTTGTTGCAAGGAACCATCTTTGCATATTCCACGGCTTTTTCATCATTGCCCAATTTCGAATAAGTAAGGGCAAGCATTTGAATCGCCCCGTAGCGAGTTTCCAAAGAATCGCTTTTCAGAAGCTTGTTTGCAATACAAATAATTTCCTCACTGTTGCCTGTTGTATCAACAGCAAACAGATCGTACATTAATTCGCACAACACATCTTCATCATTGGGATATTTCTTTTGCATCTCGCGACAAAGGGCAAGACGTTCTTTGCGTTTTCCTTTGTTAATCAGAATGAGCGCCTGATTCCTGAAGGCTGCGATATCCTCCTGCTTTCGCAAAGCATTACAGCCCAGAATATCATCTACAGTTACCTCATAATAAGATGCAATGTAGGGAAGAAGCGTAATGTCGGGGAAACCGTCGCCGCGTTCCCATTTTGAAACAGCCTGCACGGATACACCAAGGTGATTTGCGAGATCATCCTGTGTAGTGCCACGTTCTTTGCGCAGGATTTTCAGGTTTTCGCTGATTTTCAGTTCCATAATGAACCTCCGGGTTATAAAGTAACAGGCGCCTGTTCTAAATATAATATATCATATATTCGGTCTTATTCAATAACGGCGCTGTTTAATTTCGGTTGAAAAGTTCAACGAACCGTATAATGCGACCCCCCCGGCGACATGGGAAAAGGCACCCGTGGCAAGTTTACCACAGGTGCCTTTGCTTTGTAAATTTACTCCATCGTGATGGAGTAGACCTTCGCGTGGCCGGGTGCATGGAAGGTGATGGCAAAATCGATGCTGTCCTCCGAAAGGGCGGAAAGATCGAGAATGTGCTTTTGGCGCTCACCGTTGCCGCAGATGCTGCAGGAGATATCCTGCTTGGGGTAGACATAGTTACGGGCGTGGCCCATGCTGTCATAGAGGGAGAGGGTGACGGTGACGGGGATGTCGCCGCCGGAAACTTCCGCATCGATCACAAGGCGGGTGAGGTCGCCCTTCTTCCGGAAGAAAGCAGGAGAGCGCAGGGCGCTGTCCGCCGGAAAATCGAAATCCAGGCAGCCACCGACAGGCCAGCCGGCGTCGGTGATGTTTATATAGGTGAAGTGATCGCGAGTGACGGAGAAGTCATAGCGGTCAAAATCCCGGGGACTTTCGGCGTGCAGGGCGTAGGCATTCTCGCGGATGTGGTCCAGAGTGCCGACAATGAGGGAATAGGTGTAGGTGTAGACGATGTTGTGGTCCAGCACCTCGAGAATTTCGGGGCAGAAGTAGCCCGTGGGGGCATCCTTCGGTCCGCCGGTGCCCTTCTCGCCGTAAAAGCCGCCGACATAGCGGGTGGAGCCGTCGTTGTAGCAGCCGAGACCGTAGTTGGCATCGTCCACCAGTGCAGACCAGTACTCGGTGGCGCGGTAGCCGATCCAGGGCCAACCGAGACCGTTTTCCTTGGTGCAAAGTTCGGTGGGAGCATCGCAGGTAAAGGGCTTGTTGCCCACATAGGAGACCAGCTTATACCATTCGCCGTTGGTGTAAACGGCAGGAAGCTCCGTGGGACGGGCAGGATACTTATTGGTATCGGGACGGGCGTTGTTCAGCCGCGCCGTGACATCCACACGGGTGCCGTTGAGACGGTACCACACCTCAAAGGTGCATTCGCCGGGATAGTTATCCAGCGGCCAGTGCATGGGGACACACTTGACGTAGACCTCGTCCTCCGTCTCGCGGTGGTCAACGATGCGGGAGCGGTTGCCGAAAAAGTCGCCCGACTGGATGGGGTTCCAGCCGAGCCCCTTCCAGTGGTCGGAAAGCTTGTGGCCCTCCGGCTCGAAGGGGACGGGGTGGCCGTAGAAGGACATCTGCACCTGACGGCCCCAGTCAAAGCTGTTGATGAGGTTTTTCCGTCCGTGCTCGGCAAGATAGGTGACGGCGCCGCCAAGGCTTAAATTCACGCCGAGACGGATGTGGTCGTTTTCGATATAAACGACGTTTTCGTCGCAAAGAAAGCGGTTTCTGTCCGGATTCATCATAACTTACACCTCTTTCAGAGCGTTTTCCAGCGCCTGGGCCAGCTGGTCGGCGCAGGAAGTGTCCCGCGGGCCGCAGCGGTTGCCCCGCAGGCGCTCAATGGCAAAGGATGCCTCGGCACCTTCCAGAAGCTTTGCGATGGCCTTGAGGTTGCCGTTGCAGCCGCCGAGGAAGACGATGTTGGAGATCTTGCCGTCTTCCAGATCAAACTCGATCATCTGGGCGCAGACACGGCTGGTTCTGTAGGTGAAATGCATGGCGTGGCCTCCTGGAAAATTCAAAAAATAAAGCGGCAGGCGCTGAAGGCCTGCCGCTTTTTGATCTGCGGTGAGGGATTAGTCGGCAACGAAGGGCAGCAGAGCCACGTGACGTGCGCGCTTGATGGCGGTGGTCAGCTGGCGCTGGTGCATAGCACAGGTGCCGGTGGTGCGGCGGGGCAGGATCTTGCCGCGCTCGGAGATCATCTTGCGCAGACGCGCAGTATCCTTGTAATCGATCTCGTTGATCTTGTCAACGCAGAAAATGCAGACCTTCTTACGTCTGCGGGGAGCACCGTTCGCGGGTCTCTCGGGACGGGCGGGGCGCTCGGGACGCTCAGCGGCAGCAGCCGCGGGAGCAGTTCTCTCGGGAGCGTTTTCCATGAAAAGTCTCCTCCTTTTCCGAATAATTTAAAGTAAGGTTTCCGGGGATCAGAACGGGAGTTCGTCCTCGGCACCGGTGATTTCGGTGAAATCATTCACACTGGGTGCCGGAGCAGCCTCGCGGCGGGGAGCATACTGGGGAGCGGGAGCACCGCCGCCCTGGTAGTCATCCGAGCGCTTGGTGTCGGCGAAATGGACCTCATCGGCAACCACCTCAACGGCGGTACGGTCACGACCGTCGCGATCCTGGTATCTGCGGGTCTGGATGCGGCCGGCAACGGCCACCTGCATACCCTTGCGGAACCACTTGCAGACAAACTCTGCCGTGGCCTGCCAGGCAACGATGTCGATGAAATCGGCAGTGGGCTGATCGCCGGCCTGGTTCGAACGGGAACGGTAGCCGCGGTCAACCGCGAGGGTGAAGGAAACGACCGGCGTATTGTTCTGCGTGTGGCGTAATTCGGGGTCACGGGTGAGGCGGCCCATCAGAATAGCCTTGTTAAGCATTGCAAAACCTCTCGTTTCTTACTTGCGGATGATGATGGAACGGATGACAGCGTCATTGATGTTGAAAAGACGCTGCAGCTCTGCGGGGAACGCAGTGGGAGCGGAGAAGTTGATGAGAGCGTAGTAACCCTCGTTCATATCCTGGATGGGATATGCCATACGCCGCTTGCCCCATTCGTCAACGCTCTCGACGGTACCGTTCGCCTCGATGAGAGACTTGAACTTACCGACGACACCGGCGATCTCCTCCTCGGAGAGAGTCGCATTCACGACGAATAAAGTTTCGAAGTTCGCAGTGATGTCTGCCATTTTTCTTTTGCACCTCCTTATGGTCTTTGAACGGCTTCATGCCGCTGGCGGCTCCTGCCCGTCGCAGGAGCAAGGATACATCCAACTATTATACATGATTTTTGCGTTATGTCAAGAGAAAAAATACCAAATTCTTCAGATTTTGTCCGCATCGTCTTCCAAAGAGAGAGGGAGAGAGGGCATTTTGGGCCCTGTCTTAGCCGGCGGGATGCGTTTGTAGGGATCGTAGACGTATTTGCGGCATTTTCCCTCTCCGGGAACGGGGCCGCGGAAACGGCAGATGACCCGGCCGTCATCCATGGCCTCGCCGTTTTTGCACCAGATGCAGCGGGCGGGGATGTCCTTTGAAAACAGCATGGCGGTCTCCTTTTTGCGGGGAAATGTTTGTTTTCTATTATTGTAGCGCATTTTGCGGAAAATTACCAGCAAAAGTGAAAAACAAAGGCGAAAAAGGCGGCGAGTAGCGCCTGCAGGGCCTTACCGGCAAAATAGCGGCGGGGCGAAAGCCTTGCGGCGGAGATAAAACCGAGGCACTGCAGATGTACACAAAGCCCTCCGAAGGCGCAGACGGAGGAGAGCAGCACCCCGCCGCCGGGGAGGGCCGCGGCGGCCCGGGCGCCGAGGGAGAGCTCGCAGGTGCCCCGAAGCAGGGCGGAAATCAGCGGCGGCAGGGGAGGGAGAAGGCTTTCTGCCGCCGAAAGCAGAGCGGAAATGAGGATGACGCCGCTGCCGACCCCGGCCATGGCCTTTGCCGCCCGGCTGAGCGCTGCGGGAAGCCCACCGGCGGCGGTGGGGAGAAAAACGGCGACAGATGCACGCCGGGGCGGCCGGAGAAAAAGGGCACAGCAGAGAGCGGAGAGCACCTGTGAGAGAAGCAGCGTGATCCCCAGTGCAGGGCGGCCGAGAAGCCCCGCGGCTACGGTGCCGAAGAGAAAACCGATGCCGCAGTTGGAGCACCAGCCAAGCCGCCATTCCGCCTCCTCGCGGCGGATGCGCCCGGAGGAGTACAGTCCGCAGACCAGCCGTGCGCCGGTGGGATATCCTCCGGCAAAGCCCAGAATGAAAGAGAGAAACCGGCGCTCCGTTCCGGGAAGGGCGGAGCCGGTCAGTAGGTCGGTTAGCACCATAAAGGGAAAGAGAGAAGGCAGCAGCACCTCGATCGTAAGGGATAGCCCCGCACGTGCGCCATCCGCGGCGGCGGAGGGGCAGAGAAGCAGCAGAAGAAGACCGCCCGCGGCGGAGATGACGGAAAAAACAGGTTTCATGGCAAAAACTCCTTTATGCTATTCAGGATTATTCGCCGGGACGTGCAAATATCCGCCGAAATGCGCATAAACTTTTGCAGATAGCATGGAGGGATCTTTTTATGGACAGAGAGAAGAAACATCCGATCGCCGCCGCCCTTGCCGCCGCGGCGGACGTTCCCATTACCGTCTTTGCCGATCTGCCGGAGGTGGTGCTTTCCGGCGGGCGGGAGATCCGCATCCTGCGGCATCACGGCGTGCGGGAATATACACCGGAGCGCATTGTTATCTCCGGAGGGGAGATGGAGATGGAGATCCGCGGTCAGGGACTGCAGATCCTCTGCCTGGGTCCGGACAGCCTTGCTGCCGCCGGTCGGATCGACGGGGTGACGCTGCTGCGGCAGGAGGTGCGCCCGTGATGCGGCGGCTGTGGAATGCCTTTGCCGGCTGGGTGGAGGTGTGCATCCGGGATCCGCGCCCCGAGCGCATGCTCAATCTCTGCGCCCGGCGGGGGGCGGCGGTGTGGGGCGTGGAAAGAGACAACGAGGAAACCCTCCGGCTTTGCCTGCGGCTGCGGGACTGGGAAAATATATACGAGGCCGTTCGGCGCATGGGGCTGTGTACGGAGGTGATCGGGGTGCACGGCTTTCCGGTGTTGCGGAGCCGCCTGGAGGCGCGGCCGGTGCTGCTCTTCGGACTGCCGGTTTGTCTTGCGCTTCTGTGCGCCGCCTCGCTCTTTATATGGGATGTGCGGGTGGAAGTGGCGGGAACGGCGGATGTCCGCCTGCAAAGCGCCCTGCGGGAGGTTGGGGTGCATGCCGGGGCCTATGCCAAGGGGATCGATGCCAAAGAGGTGCAGAACGAGCTTTTGCTGCGGCTTCCGGAATATAAGTGGATCGCTGTCAATATCCGCGGAAGCCGGGCGGAGATATCCCTGCGGGCGGCGGATCCCGGCCCGGAATATCCGGCGGCGGAAAGCTGGGATCTCGTCGCCGACCGGGACGGCATCATCACCGGCTTTGCCGTGCTTTCGGGAACGGCGGAGGTAAAGACGGGAGATACGGTGCATGCCGGCGATGTGCTGGTCCGGGGATATGAGACCGCGCCCGACGGCACCCGCCGTCCGGTGCGGGCAGATGCCTGGTGCGAGGCCCGCAGCTGGGCAACCTGGCCGGCGCAGACCTCTCTTTCGGTGGAAGAGGTTACCGGAACGGAGATTCACCGCGGATTTTGGGCGGTTTCCGGGAAAAATGCGCAAAAAATTTGGCCATGGAGTAGAATTTGGCAGGGAGAATATGATACAATAATCAAAAGAGAAGAATCCTCCCTGACTCTCGCCGTGATGGAAGAAACCGTGCTGCGCAGAACGACGCGCCGCCGGGATCTTTCGGAGGCGGAGGCCGAGGCGCTGCTGCTTTCCGCCCTGCGGCGGCGGGCGGCGGCTTATGGGGAGATACGGACGGAGCAGTGGCAGACGGAACGCCTTGTGGGAGTCTTCCGCACCGTATACACCTTTGAAGCGGAGGGGCCTTTGGGAATCCCTTCGGAAAAATAATGCAGCAAGGAACGGAGAAACAGATTGGAACAGATCATCAGCGTTGACCGGCTGGAGCTTGTGATGAATGTATTCGGAAGCTTCGATGAAAATGTGAAGATCGTGGAAAAAGAGCTCGGCGTCACGGTGCTCATGCGGGAGACGGAGCTCAAGATCGCCGGCGATCCGGAGAAGGTGGCCCTTGCCGTCAAGGTCATGAACGGGCTTCTCAGCCTTGCCGGACGGGGCGAGCCCATCACTACCCAGCACGTGAAGTATATCATCTCCGTGGTACGGGAAGGCCGGGAGGAGATGATCCCGAAGATTGCCTCCGACGTGGTTTGCATCACTGCAAAAGGAAAGCCCGTCAAGGGAAAGACCATCGGACAGAACAACTATATCTCCAAAATGCGCTCCGAGACCGTCACCTTTGCCATCGGTCCTGCGGGCACCGGCAAGACTTACCTTGCGGTGGCGGCGGCGGTGGCAGCCTTCCGGGAAAAGCAGGTCAACCGTATCATCCTCACCCGTCCTGCGGTGGAAGCGGGAGAAAAGCTCGGCTTTTTGCCCGGCGATCTGCAGAACAAGGTCGATCCCTTCCTGCGCCCCCTCTACGATGCCCTCTTTGATATGCTCGGGGCGGAAAATTATCAAAAATATATGGAACGCGGCAATATCGAGGTCGCGCCGCTGGCCTACATGCGCGGACGGACGCTGGACGATTCCTTTATCATCCTCGACGAGGCACAGAACACCACCCGGGAGCAGATGAAGAT
>JAFYLV010000039.1 GCA_017556885.1 Clostridia bacterium
ACGACGGTGCAGCCGGCCTCGGCGGCGAGCTGCTCCATGGCGGCGGTCTCCGCCTGATTTGCCTTGCAGCCCAAGGTATAAAAGGCTATGGTATTCAAAAAACATTCCCTCCTGCCGGCGGATGTAAATAGCGCTTGAATTCATCTGACCCATCTATTATAATATAAAAAAAGGTTTTTCACAAGCAGCCGCAACGGCGGAAAGGAGCGTTTTTTCTATGAAAAAGATGTGTGTTCATCTTACAGGATCCGCTCATATCGACCCCATCTGGTTGTGGCGCTGGCAGGAGGGCTATGCCGAGATCAAGGCCACCTTCAAAAGCGCGCTGGACCGGATCGAACAGTTTGACGAGTTTGTTTTCACCTCTGCCTGTGCCTGTTATTACAACTGGGTGGAGCACAACTGCCCGGAGCTTTTTGAGGCTATCCGCGCCCAGGTGGCCGCCGGCCGGTGGATCATTGCCGGCGGCTGGTGGATCCAGCCCGACTGCAACGTCCCCTCCGGGGAAAGCTTTGCCCGTCAGGCGCTCTATTCTCAGCGGTATTTTGAATCCCGCTTTGGGAAACGGGCGGAGATCGGCTACTGCGTCGACTCCTTCGGACACAACGGAAATCTGCCCCAGCTGCTGAAAAAAGGCGGCATGCGCGGCTATGTTTATATGCGGCCGGACAGCAAAAAGGAGCATTCCTATCCCTTCCCGGACGGCATGCCCTTTGACTGGGAGGGTATTGACGGCACCGTCATGCCCACCTGCCGTCTGATGGATGACTATAACCAGCAGATGGGGGAGAATACCGCAAAGCAGCTTTACGGCATCCGGGATGCTCTCTCGGCTGCGGGGATGGAAACTCCTGCGGTGGGCGTCAATTACGGCGTCGGCAATCACGGCGGTGGCCCCACGGTGAAGAATATCGAGCGCATCCGCGCCTTGCAGACGGAAAATGAGGACTTTGAGTTCATTTTTTCTTCGCCAAACGGCTATTTCGATGCCGTGGAGGCGGCCCGTGCGGAGGGCTTTGTGCCGCCCCGCGTCAAGGGCGATCTGCAGCACCATGCCAGCGGCTGCTACTCTACCCATTCGGAGAGCAAAATGGCCAACCGCCGGGCGGAAAACCGCCTGCAGTCGGCAGAAAAGTGCGCCGTTTTGTCTGCGGCGCTCACGGGATTCCGGTATGACTGCGCCCGATTTGAGCGCGCCTGGCAGAAAGTGCTCTTCAACCAGTTCCACGACGTGATGGGTGGCTGTTCCATTCGCAGCGCCTTTGACGATGTGCGCGAGTCCCACGGCGAGGCGCTGCACATCGCCGCGGAGGAATACAATTCCGCCCTTCAGCGCATCACCTGGGCCATCAACACCGAAGGCCCCGCGGTGGATATGGGCAAATGCGACGGCCGCCTTTGGGCAGCGGAGGGACTTGGTGCCCCTGTGGTGGTCTTCAATCCCCATGCATGGGAGATCGAGACGCCGGTGCGGGTCAATCACAGCCGCATCGTCCGCGTGACCGATGCGAAGGGACGAGACCTTCCTTTCCAGAAGGTGCGTGCAGAGCGTACCGACGGGGACGATAAGGAGGATACTGTCTTTATTGCCCGCGTACCTGCCCTCGGATATACCGTATGCTGGGTGTTCCTGCAGGGAGAGGCTCAGCCGCAGGGCTCTTTGCCCCTCGATGCCACCGAAACCACCCTTGAAAATGAGAAGCTTCGCCTGACCATCGATCCTGCCACCGGTGATATTCAGAGCTTGTATCTGAAGGATGCCGGAACGGAGCTCATTTTAGGCGGTGCGGCAAGGCCGCTGGTGCTGGATGAGAGCGATCTCGACACCTGGGGTCACGGCGTATTTACCTTTGACCGGGTCATCGGCCGCTTTGAGCAGCCGGAGATCACGCTGGTGGAGCGCGGGCCTGTCCGCGCAAAGATCGCGGTGCGTACCCGGTATGAAAAAAGCGAGCTTTTGCAGACCTATACCCTCTATGCCGGCGCCGATCAGGTGGAGTGCGAATGCCGTGTTTTCTGGCATGAGACCCACAAGATGCTGAAGCTTGCCTTCGGAACGGCGGTGGAAGACGGAGAGGCGGTCTATGCCATTGCCGGCGGATCCATCCGCAAGCCCTGCGACGGCTGCGAAGAGCCTGCCCAGAACTGGGCGGCGGTGGAGAACGGAAAGATCGGTCTTGCGGTCTTGAATAATGGCAGATATTCCTACTCCTGCAAGGACGGCGAGCTGCGCATCGTTGCCGTGCGCGGCGCAGGCTTTGCTGACCATTACGGCTTTGCACGCACAAACGACGGCCTCTGCCGCTTTATGGAGCAGGGAGAGAGCGAATTTACCTATGTTCTGCGCCCCTATACGGGCAGCTTTGCGAAGAACCGCGTGGTGGAGATGGCGGAGCTTCTCAACGCGCCTGCGGTCTCCGTCAACGAGACCTATCACAAGGGCCCCCTGCCGCTGGAATATTCCGGTATCGAGCTCTGCGGCGACGGCATCGTCCTTTCTGCCCTCAAGGCGGCGGAGGACGGACAGGGTCTCATCCTCCGGGCGTGGGAGAGCCGCGGAGAGCGGGTGCCTGCCTGCATAAAGCTTTCTTTTGCAGGCGCTGAGATCCGCCGGGAGTTTGGCCCTTATGAGGTATGCACCTTCCGTATCGACGGAGATACCGTCACGGAAACGGATTTTGTGGAAACAAAACTTTAAGGAGATAAAGAAATGAAAAAAATCCTGCTTCTCGGCGATTCCATCCGCGAGGGCTACTGCCAGCTGGTCAAGGCCGATCTGGAGGGGCGCGCGGAGGTGGTTTTCCCCTCGGAGAACTGCCGCTTTACTCAGTACACCTACCATCTGCTGCAGAACTGGACTCACGATCTTTTGGGCCGTGAGCCCGATTCCGCCGACAACGTGGCGGCCATCCACTGGAACTGCGGTCACTGGGACTGCGAGCGCTTCTCTGCCATTCATGAGCCCCTCAATTCCATCCCCACCTATGCGGAGATGATCCGCCGCATCGAGGAATCCCTCGAGACGCGGTATCCGAAGGCAAAGATCGTCTTTGCCACCACCACCCCCATGAGTCCCGCCCATGACGGTAAGGGCCGAACCACGGAGGAGATCCGCGCCTACAATGCCGCGGCGCTCGAGGCGCTAAAAGGTACCCGCGCGGAGATCAACGATCTCTTCGCCATCCTGGAAAACGAGCCGGCCGAGACCTTCCGCGATTATTGCCACCTGACCCCGGAGGGCTGCCGCAAGCTTGCCGACCGCGTGACGGCGGTGGTATCCGAGGCACTTTGATCCTATACTTTCCGAAAAAAGAGGCAGAGATGAAAAAACTCTGCCTCTTTTGCATATCGTTATACAAATCGGAGGTGACGGTATGCGGTTGGCACTGGAATTTATCGGCGGGCTTGCCGCCTTTATTTTCGGCATGAAGACCTTGAGCGGCGGTCTCGGCGTGCTTGCCGGGGGACGGACGGAGCGTATCCTCTCGCGCCTGACAGACTCTCCGCTGCGGGCGGGATTTCTCGGCGTGGGGGCGACGGCGGCTGTACAGTCCTCCTCGGCGGTGACGGTCATGCTCATCGGAATGGCGGAGGCAGGGCAGATCGGGCTTTCCTCGGCAGGATATATCCTGCTTGGAGCAAACGTCGGTACGACGCTGACCCCGTGGATGTTGTCGCTTGCGGGCATCCGGGGGAAAGGATCCCTTGCGGGCTTTTTCACTCCGGCGGGGCTTGCGCCGGTGATAGCCATCGTCGGAGCGGGACTTTTGCTTGCGTCGGGCAACGGACGGAGACGGAGCCTCGCAGAGGCCTTCTGCGGCTTTGGGGTGCTGATGCTTGGTATGGAACGCATGCAGACGGCGATGATACCCCTGCGGGATCTTGCGGCGATCCCCGGAGCGGAGAAACTGCTTGCCTCACCGATCTTTGCGGCGGTGACGGCGGCGCTCTTTACGGCGCTCATCCAGTCCTCCACGGCATCCGTTGCCATTTTGCAGGCGCTGGCATCTGCGGGCGGTCTGAATGTGGCCGCGGTGCTTCCGGCGGTCATGGGACAGAATGTAGGCACCTGCATCACGGGAATGCTTTCCGCACTCGGCACGGGAAACACGGCGAGGGCGGTGGCGCGCTTCAATCTTGCGATCAACGTGATCGGTGCCGGAGCCGGTGTGGGGCTCATGTATCTTCTGCGCCCGCTGTGCGGCGCGTTTTTTGCCCGTCCTGCCACGGCGGCGGGCATCGCCCTGTGGCACAGTCTGTTCAACGTCCTGTCGGCGGTGCTGCTGTGGCCTGCGGTGCCGTGGATCTGCCGGAGGGTTTACCCCCGGCAGCGCAAGGCAAAAAAATATTTGCCGACACGCTGAAAATGCCGCGGAAATTTTCTCGACCCGTCGCGGGATCTGTGATATAATGATAAAAACGACCGGAAGGAAAATGCGATATGAGCAAGAATTACGCCGATATCTTTATTGAATATTTTGTCACCTATATCAAGCGGGAGGGCGCCGACGAGCTGCTTGCCTGGCTTAAGGGAACGGACTTTTTCACCGCCCCCGCATCCACCCGCTACCACAGCGCGCATGAGGGCGGCCTTGTGGAGCACTGCGTCAACGTCTTTGAGTGCCTTCTTTCCCGCTGGGGCGAGACGGAAAGCAAGGAGAGTCTTGCCATCTGTGGTCTTCTGCACGACGTGTGCAAGGCGGATTTCTACACCGTTGCCTACCGCAACGCAAAAAATGCCGACGGCGTGTGGGAAAAGGTGCCCTATTATTCCATTGATGACAAAATGCCCCTGGGACACGGCGAAAAATCCCTCTTCATTCTGGAACGGTTCCTGCGGCTGACGATCTCCGAGGCCCTTGCCGTGCGCTGGCATATGGGCGGCTTTGACGAGGCCGTGCGCGGCGGCTCCCGCGCCATCAACGATGCCTACGATAACTACCCCCTTGCCGTCAAGCTCCACATCGCGGATATCGAAGCCACCTACCTCATGGAAGAAAGATAAAGAAGTTTACAAAAAACGCCTTCCCGGCAAGGGAAGGCGTTTTTTGTGCTTATTTTGCAAGGATATAGGCCATATCCCGGCGGCCGATGGGAGGAAGAGAAACGCAGAGCGCATCCTCCTCGCGGCGGGAGATAAGGGGGATCTCATCCCCGTCGGGGGTGAGGATCACGGCTTCCGTCATGCTGCCGGAAAGTCGGAGCTCGCAGGGGTAGGACTCATCAAGCCCCGCATTGAGGACGATGACCGCCGCGCGCTCGCCGTCGGTGCGCACGAAGGGCTGCAGGCGGGAAGTCTGCACGGGATCGGCATAGCAGACCGTTGCCGGCGCGCCGAACCACCGGGCGATGGAGGAGAGCAGGTAAAGCTGGTGGGGATCGTCGCGGTATTTCCAGGGATCGTAGCCGTCGGCAATGACACGGCCGCCCAGCTCGTTTGTAAACTTAGCAAGGCAGGGGATCCCCTCGCCGTCGGCAAAGCCGCGGATGTGGGCGAGGAATTCCACCCCGTCGCATACGGCGCGCAGCCGCCGCAGGGGGATCTTCGGATTGAGGGTGACGTGGAACCAGCCGGCAAAGGGACCGCAGAATTCATGCTCCGCAAGATAGCAGCAGCCGCCGGTGGGGCCGTCGCATTCCACACCGGCAAGGTGGGAGAGCCCCATTTCCGTAAGCGCCTCCAGCGCGCCGGCATCGAGCATAACATTGCCGCGGAAGATGTCGATCAGCTCCTCCCGGCGGAAGGCGCGCAGGGTCTCGCCGGTGAGCAGAGTGGCGCAGGCACCGGACTTCTGAGAGGTCAGCGCCATTCCGGAGGGGCCGAGGGCTTCCGGACGGGTGATGTCGTAGGCGAGATTCTTTTCTTCATTAAACCAGCCGTTTTTGCAGTCCATGCGGGCACACATGTGCCAGGAATGTACCGGCCAGAGACCGCGCCAGGGGAGATCCTTTGCGGCGGCGTAAAATTTCTCCCAAAGGGGACGCATGGCGTGCAGCTCGTCCACCTCGCGGGCAAGCATCCGGTCAACGTCGGGATTGCCGGACTGGTGGTTGAAGGCGATGCCGCTGCAGCCCGCCATAATGGCCATGCCGATCTCGCAGCGGCGGGTAAAGAAGGACTTGTTGAGGCAGGTCTGGGGATGACTGTCCTCCTCCCAGAAAATGTCGGTGACGTGGTCGGGGTATTCCGCCGTCTGCCGGCCGACCTCCATGGCCTTCCACTGCAGATCGTCGGGCTTGATATCGGTATAATGGCCGTGGCCGGGGCGGCCGCGGCGGCTGCGCAGGGCGCGCATGCATTTGCCGATATAATCGCCGGAAAAGGTGGTGTGGGTGGCGCCAACGGTCATGAAGGGCGTGTCGATATCCGGGTCGATCTCGTCCACGGCGGCACGGGCGGCGGCGCAGAAGGCTGCGAGCCGGTCGGCGCCGTAATCCGACCAGGCCTGGCGAAGCTCCTCGTTTTCCGGGGCGTTGAGGGCGGCAACAAGGGTCTCCCGGTCGGACCAAGCGCCGTTCTGGAAGCCGCGTACACAGCGCTCGCAGAAGCAGGGATAGTGGCTGCCGGAGGAAAGATGGGTGAAGCGGCAGTCATCGTCCACCCAGATGAAATCGGGGCGTGCGGAGGCATAAATGCGGTATTTTTCCCGGGTGTAGGAGAGGAATTCCTCCGAAATGGGGCAGGCGATGGCCTTGACGGTGCTGCCGTCGGCATTGACCATGCGGGGGAAATGATCAAAATGGATCTGCTCCAGCCCATAGAGGTCGAAGGAGGGCCAGACGTTGATGCCGGCGGTGCGTCCCCGGGCACGAATGTCCTCTATGCGGCGGGCGACGATCTCTGCCTGACGGCGGCGGTCGTCATAGGGGGTACCGTCGGTGTACATATCGTCGCTTAAAAAGAAGGCGATCTCATCGGCAACATCGGTGTGGCGGTCGATAAGGCGCAGAAAGGCCTCCCACTTCTCGTCCACCAGCCAAAGCAGAGGAGAGAGACGCCAGGTCAGCTTGAAATCACCCATAATGCAGAACTCCTTTAATAGAAGGTGGCCACCGGCTCCTCCGGGGCATCGCAGAGCAGGGCGGATTCGGCATAGAGCACCGGACCGCGGCGCTTGTAGACGGGGCTGTTCTCCAGCTTGATGCGGGCACGGATCTTTACCCAGTCCCGGGCGCGCAGCCCTGCGGGGAAGCTTCCGCGGCAGACGAGACCGGCAAAGGTGATGTCATCGGCGCAGCAGGTCATAACATGGCGGCCGATGATGAGCTCGCTTTTGCCCTTCTGCTCCCGGGCGACGGTGACGGTGAGGGAGACGGTCTTGCCGTCGTACTTCTCCATCTCCTCCGTCATATCCCGGTACCAGATGGCGTAGTCCTTATCGGAGATCTCCACCACCGGGGCGGAAAGATCGTAGGGCAGGGGATCCTCAATATCGTCATACTGCACCTCGCCGTTGGGATATTCGTAGGCGATATCGCAGCTGCGGGAGGTGGCGCGGACGACCTTGTGATATTCCATCAGATCCGTACCGCGGGGAACGCGATTAAAAACGGCCATGTCGCAGTCCTGCAGCTTGTCCACCACCAGGTTGCGCATGTTGGCATTGTAGGCGGCAAAGGTGGAGCCGTCAAAAAAGAGCATCTGCTGGTAGACGGCCCATTCCTCGGGCAGCGCCTCGTAGAGGCGTCCAAGGGGCCACATGCCGTTGCACTCGACAACGATCTTCTCCGGCTTGAAGTCGGCGGTGATTTCTTCCAGACGCGCCCGGGTCAGCTCCTCCTCGGAGGAAACGTATTCCACCCGATAATTCTTGACGGCGAAGCGGGAGGGATCGTATTCCTCTTCGCCTTCCTCGCAGACCAGCAGCAGCGCCCGGAGGCCGTCCTCAAAACGGGCATCCTCAAAGGTCTCCTGAATGAACTTGGTTTTGCCGGATTCAAGAAATCCGGTGAAAAGATATACGGGGATCGGCATCTTTTTCACTCCAGTCGGAAGAGGCGGCGAAGAGCAGCCTCGCAGATTTCGGCACCGATGACGCAGATGCGTCCCGTGGGCTGGGCGGCGCCGGGACGGACGTCGGGCTCGCCGGGTACATAGTCAAAGTAGATGAAGCTTCCGTCGGCAGAAGGTACGTAACCCTTGGCGCGGAGAATGTGACCGAACTCGGCCTCGTCGCCAAGGCAGGAAAGCGCGGCAGTGATCTCCTCCGCCGTATAGGTGCGGGCGGTCTCCGCACCGAAGGAGCGGAATACCTCGTCGGCATGATGGTGATCGTGATGGTCATGCTCGTGGTGATGCTCATGGCAGCCGCAGGTGCAAGCCTCGCCGTGTTCATGCTCATGATGGTGCTCGTGTTCGTGGTGATGCTCGTGTTCGTGGTGATGCTCATGCTCGTGGTGATGCTCATGATGGTGCTCATGCTCATGGCAGCCGCAGGTGCATTCCTCACCGTGGTCATGGTGGTGCTCATGCTCGTGGTGATGGCCGCAGACGGGGCAGGGGGCAGCGTGCAGCATTTCCTCAAGAGCGGCCTGCAGCGTGTCGCGGCGCTCCATGGCGGCAAGAATGGTCTCGCCGGAAAGGGCGTCCCAGTCGGTGGTGATGATCTCGGCAGTGCCGTTTTTCTCCCGCAGCAGTGCTACGGCGGCGGAAAGCTTGTCCTCGTCCATGCCGGCGGTGTGGGAAAGGACGATGCAGGCGGCATGCTCTACCTGATTTGCATAGAACTCGCCGAAGTTCTTCATATGCATTTTGCATTTTTTGGCATCAGCAACGCAAACGGCGGCATTGAGGGAAAGCTCGGCCACACCGGCGGCCTCCACGGCACGCACTACGTCGGAAAGCTTGCCAACGCCGGAGGGCTCGATGATGATGCGCTCGGGGGCGAGCTCCGCCGCGACCTTTTTGAGGGCCTCGCCAAAATCACCGACGAGGCTGCAGCAGATGCAGCCGGAGTTCATCTCGGTGATCTCCACGCCGGCCTCCTGCATAAAGCCGCCGTCAATGCCGATCTCGCCGAACTCGTTTTCAATGAGAACGACGCGCTCGCCCTTGTAGGCCTCCTGCAGGAGCTTTTTGATGAGGGTGGTCTTGCCGGCGCCGAGGAAGCCGGAAATAATATCAACTTTGATCATATGAATAAACATCTGCCTTTACTTTGTATTTGTGATTAGTATAACACTTTTTGTTCCGCGGCGCAATGAAAAAAAGAAGGACAAAATGTGCGGAGGATCTTATGTAATTCCCCCTGCCGGGTCTTGCTATTTTTGCCGTTTTGGAATATAATAAAATGTAATTTACTTACATAATAAAGACTGTGAGGCTACAGATCTATGAAACTCGGTATCGTGGGACTTCCCAACGTCGGAAAATCCACTCTTTTCAATGCTTTGACCAATGCCGGTGCGGATGCGGCAAACTATCCCTTCTGCACCATCAGCCCCAATGTGGGCATCGTTCCCGTGCCAGATGCACGGCTTGACCGCCTTGCGGAGATGTACAATCCCAAGAAGGTCACCCCTGCGGTGGTGGAATTTGTGGACATTGCCGGTCTTGTCCGCGGCGCGAGCCGCGGTGAGGGCCTTGGCAACCAGTTCCTTGCCAATATCCGCGAGGTGGATGCCATTCTGCATACCGTGCGCTGCTTTGAGGATGAGAATATCGTCCACGTGGACGGTTCTGTCGATCCGGTTCGCGACATCGAGACCATCGAGACGGAGCTCATCCTCTCTGACCTTGAGATCCTCGACCGCCGTATCGACAAGGCGGCAAAGATGGCCAAGGGCGATAAGAAATACGATGCAGAGGTCAAACTGCTTTCTGCCCTGAAGGAGCATATGAACGACGGACTTCCCGCAAAGACCTTCGAGGCGGATGACGAGGCAAAGGAGATCCTTGCCACCGTGCCCCTGCTGTCTGGCAAGCCGGTGCTGTATGCCGCGAATATGAGCGAGTCGGATTTTGCCGGCGGCTACGTGGATAATCCCTACTTCAAGGCCGTGGAGGAGTATGCGGCCCGTACCGGCGCGCAGGTCATTCCTGTCTGCGCCGCGCTGGAGCAGGAGATCGCCGGCATGGAGCCGGAGGATAAGGCAATGTTCCTCTCCGAGCTCGGGCTTGAGCAGTCCGGTCTTGACCGCCTGGCAGAGGCATCCTATGCGCTGCTCGGTCTCATTTCCTATCTGACCGCCGGCGAGCCGGAGGTCAGAGCGTGGACCATCCGCCGCGGAACCAAGGCTCCCGGTGCTGCGGGCGTCATCCATTCCGACTTTGAACGCGGCTTCATCCGTGCGGAGATCGTGGCCTACGACGATCTCATCGCCTGCGGCTCTGTGGCGGCGGCAAAGGAGAAGGGGCTTTACCGCAGTGAAGGTAAGGAGTATGTCATGCAGGACGGCGACGTCGTCCTCTTCCGTTTCAATGTCTGAGAAGGCAGTCGGCCGCATTGCGATCATTGACGCGCTGCGCGGCCTTGCCATCCTGCTGATGGTGGTCTACCATCTCGGATACGATCTTGTAGCGGCAACGATCTTGCCCTACGGACTTTTGAACAATCCCGTTGTTGACGGGCTGCAGGTATTCTTTTCGCTGCTTTTTATCGTCATCAGCGGTGTTTCCTGCTCTTTTTCGAGAAACAATCTCAAACGGGGACTGGTCATCTTCGCGGCGGGCCTTGCGGTGACGCTCGGAACGTGGCTTTTCAATCCGCAGATGTACGTAAAATTCGGTATTCTGCATTTTCTCGGCAGCGCCATTCTCATCTACACCGCGGCCCGTCCGCTGCTGGCAAAGATACCGCCGAAGGTATTGCGGGTGATCTGTCCGGTGCTTTGCGCCGCCCTGTGGCCGCTTCTGCATCTTCGCTTTAACGTGCAGGGGCTCTATTTTCTCGGGATCATGCATCCGGAGTTTGCCTCTACCGATTATTTCCCCCTGATGCCGTATTTTTTTGCCTTTCTGTTTGGCACGGCTTGGGGAGATTCCATCCGTGGGGGACGGTTTCCCCGCTGGTTTTACGCATTTTCCTGCCTGCCGCTGGAAACCGTCGGCCGGCATACCATTTGGGTGTATCTTCTGCATCAGCCCGTGTGTTTAGGGGTTGTTTGGCTTCTGGGGTGCATCCTGTAAGAAAGGGGAGTGCCCCGTGTCCTTTTCTCTGTTTCACAGTGGGCCGCATCTCGGCCTTGGAACCCACCGCATCGAGACGGAGCGGCTCGTTCTGCGCCGCTTCCGCATGACGGATGCACAGGATATGTTCGACACCTGGACCAGCGATGCGGAGACCGCCCACTTCATGCGCTGGACCCGGCATAAGGACGTGTCCGAGACCCGCGCGACGGTGAGCTACTGGGTGCGCTCCTATCGCGTTGGCGGCTATGAGTGGGCCATTACCCTGAAGGATGGGACGCTCATCGGCTCTATCGGGATCATGGACATTTCCGAGGGCGAGCGCTCCGGCGAGCTTGGTTACTGCATCGCACGCCCCTACTGGAACCGGGGCTACGGCACCGAAGCACTCGGCGCCGTCATCGATTACATGTTTGACCGGGTGGGCTTGAACCGTCTGGAGGCCTATCACGCGGTGGGCAACCCTGCCTCCGGCCGCATTATGGAAAAATGCGGCATGCAAAAAGAGGGCATCTGCCGGGAAAAATACCGCACGGCGGACGGACTCGCCGACTGTGCACATTATGCCATTTTGGCAAAAGATGTGCGCCCTTGGCGGACAAATCCGCGCAATAAGGCTTGACGGAAGTACATTTTGGAGCTATAATAGAACCGGAAAGACAAGTAGGTCGCCCTTTTTCTCCAAAGGCGTAAGAGAGTCGCAGGTGCTGGGATTGCGGCAGGAGCAAAACGGACGGTGCCGAAACCACTTTCGGGTATGATCTGAATACAAATGAGGGGCACGAGGGGCTTTCTTTCGTGCAATTAAGGTGGAACCGCGCTGATCGACCGGCGTCCTTAAGTTTTTCAAAGCGATGGCTTTGCAAAACGAAGGGACGCTGTTATTTTTTGCTTGAAAAAGGAGGGCGCGGCCATGTTTTTCAAGATCCGCAGTATGGGCATCACCGGCATCAACGGCTATCCCGTGGACTGCGAATGTGATCTGTCCGGCGGCCTGCCCGCCTTTGAGATCGTGGGACTGCCCGATGCCGCGGTGAAGGAAAGCCGCGACCGGGTCCGTGCCTGCGCCAAAAACTGCGGATTCCAGTTCCCGCTGCGCCGCATCACCGTGAATCTCGCCCCGGCGGACACCCGGAAGGAAGGTCCGATCTACGATCTGCCCATCCTGCTTGCCATGCTGTGTGCATCGGAGCAGCTTCCGCCCGTTCCGCCCACCTCCGCCTTTGTGGGAGAGCTTTCGCTGGACGGACGGCTTCGTCCGGTGACGGGCGCGCTGCCCATGGCGGTCGACGCTGCGGCGGCAGGTATCGATACCCTCTACGTTCCTGCGGACAATGCCGCGGAGGCGGCCTTTGCCCGCTCCGTTCGCATCATTCCCGTGGAAACGGTGGCCGAGCTTTGCGCCCACCTGCGGGGAGAGACGGTCATTGCTCCTGCCGAGTGCGCCGATTCGGTGCAGCCGGATGCATTTTCGGCAGATTTTGCCGACGTGCGCGGCCAGGAAAGCGTGCGCCGCGCAGTGGAGATCGCCGCGGCCGGCGGTCATAACATCCTTCTCATGGGCCCGCCGGGCAGCGGAAAGAGCATGATCGCCCGGCGCATCCCCTCCATCCTGCCGGAGCTTTCCGGGGAGGAGGCGCTGGTCTGCACCAAGATCCATTCCGTGGCGGGGCTGACTGACCGAAGCCATCCCATGATCACCGAGCGGCCCTTCCGCTCGCCGCATCACACCATCTCCGCCATTTCCCTCACGGGCGGCGGACGAACTCCCCGACCGGGAGAAATATCCCTTGCACACAACGGGGTGCTCTTTCTCGATGAGTTCCCGGAGTTTCATAAGGACGCATTGGAAGCCCTCCGCCAGCCGCTGGAGGACGGATGCGTCACCATATCGAGAGTTGCCGGCAGCATGACCTATCCCAGCTCCTTTATGCTGGTATGTGCCATGAACCCCTGCCGCTGCGGCTGGTACGGACATCCCTCCGGCCGCTGCACCTGCTCCGCCGGATCGGTGGAGGCCTACCAGTCCCGCATTTCCGGTCCTATGCTTGACCGCATCGACCTGCACATCGACGTGCCGGCGGTGGAATTTGACAAGCTGCACGGCGGCCCGACCCCCGAAAGCTCTGCGGATATTCGCCGCAGGGTCAATGCAGCCCGGGCACGGCAGCGTGCGCGCCTGGGGGAAAGCGGCTGCAATGCCCGCATGACCACGGCGGAGATTCGCCGTGACTGCGTGCTGGATGCCGAAAGCTCTGCGATGCTTTCCGCCGCCTTTGATGCCCTCGGCATGACCGCGAGATCCTATGACCGGGTGCTGCGGGTGGCGCGAACGGTGGCCGACCTTGAGGGAAGCGACCGGGTGGAGACCCCGCACCTTGCGGAGGCGCTGGCCTTCCGCACTATGGACAGAAACCGAAAGTAATACACAGTAAGGAGATAATATTATGCTGAAACTGACTCTGAAAGACGGCTCCGTTCTGGAAGTCGAAGCGGGTGCATCCTGCCTGGATGCAGCAAAGGCCATCAGCCCCGGTCTTGCCCGTGCCGCCCTTGGCGCAAAGCTGGACGGCGAGGTTTGCTCCCTTTCCGCCCCTGCCCGTGACGGCGCTGCCTTCGAGGTGCTGACCTGGGATAGTGAGGAAGGCCGCAAGATCTTCCGCCACACCACCTCTCATGTGCTGGCGCAGGCAGTCAAGCGCCTGTACCCGGCGGCAAAGCTTGCCATTGGCCCCGCCATCGAGAACGGCTTCTACTACGACTTTGACGTTGCCACTCCCTTTACCGCCGCCGATCTTGAGAAGATCGAGGCAGAGATGAAGAAGATCGTCAAGGAGGACATCGCCCTCTCCCGCTTTACGCTCTCCCGTGAGGAGGCTCTTGCCAAGGCCGATGCCATGGGCGAGCCCTACAAGCGCGAGCTCATCGAGGATCTCCCCGAGGATGCGGAGCTTTCCTTCTACGCCCAGGGCGACTTCACCGACCTTTGCGCCGGTCCTCACCTGCCCACCACCGGCGGCATCAAGGCCTTCAAGCTGCTTTCCGTCACCGGCGCGTACTGGCGCGGCGATGAGAAGAACAAGATGCTCTGCCGCATCTACGGCACCTCCTTCCCCAAGGCTGCCATGCTCGAGGAGCATATCGCCGCCCTGGAGGATGCCAAAAAGCGTGACCACAACAAGCTCGGCCGTGAGCTTGAGTATTTCACCACCGTGGACGAGATCGGTCAGGGTCTGCCCATCCTGCTGCCCAAGGGCGCACGCGTTATCCAGCTGCTGCAGCGCTGGATCGAGGACGAGGAGCAGAAGCGTGGCTACCTGCTGACCAAGACCCCCCTGATGGCAAAGCGCGATCTCTATAAGATCTCCGGTCACTGGGATCACTACCGTGACGGTATGTTCATCATGGGCGATGCCGAGGACGAGGAGAAGGAATGCTTCGCTATGCGTCCCATGACATGCCCCTTCCAGTATCAGGTCTTCCTCAACCGCGCCCGATCCTACCGTGATCTGCCCATGCGCCTTGGCGAGACCTCCACGCTCTTCCGCAACGAGGAGTCCGGCGAGATGCACGGTCTCATCCGCGTCCGCCAGTTCACCATCTCCGAGGGTCATCTGGTGCTCCGTCCCGAGCAGCTCGAAGAGGAGTTCCGCGAGTGCCTTGAGCTGGCAAAATACGTGCTGGACACCGTCGGCATGCTGGAGGACTGCACCTTCCGCTTCTCCCAGTGGGATCCCGCAAATCCCAAGAACAAGTACGAGGGCACTGCCGAGCAGTGGAACGAGGCCCAGGCCGTTATGGGAAAGATCCTCGACAATCTCGGCGTGAATTACACCGTCGGTATCGACGAGGCCGCCTTCTATGGCCCGAAGCTCGATATCCAGTATAAGAACGTCTTCGGTAAGGAAGATACCATCGTTACCATCCAGATCGATATGCTCCTTGCAGAGAAGTTCGGCATGGAGTACACCGACACCGACGGACAGAAGAAGCGCCCTTACATCATCCACCGTACCAGCCTCGGCTGCTACGAGCGCACCCTTGCCTACCTCATTGAGAAGTATGCCGGCGCGCTGCCCACCTGGATGGCTCCCGAGCAGGTGCGCATCCTGCCCATCACCGACCGCCAGCATGACTATGCCTTTGCGCTGCGCGATGAGCTTACGAAGATGGGCTTCCGTGTGGAAGTTGACGACCGCAACGAGAAGGTCGGCTACAAGATCCGCGAGGCGCAGATGCAGAAGCTGCCCTACATGCTTGTTCTCGGTGACAAGGAGGTCGAGGCCGGCGGTGTTGCCGTGCGCAGCCGCAAGGACGGCGACCTCGGTGTCATGACCCGCGCCGAGTTTGCCGAAAAGCTCCGCGTCGAGGTCGAGACCCGCGCAAGATAACGGGCGAACACAGAAATTCATTGGCCGCCGGCGGCGGACTCCGTACCGGGGTCTGCTGCCGGCGGATTTTTTCACGGTCAAACCAAGAAAAGCGGCTGCAGGATCGTATGATATGCAGAGAGGAGGGGGAAGCATATGACAGAGCGGCAGGCGGATGCCTTTGAATCCGTATATCGGGAATACAACGGCCTTCTTTACGGCTTTGCCTATTCCATCCTCCACAGCCGTGCAATGGCGGAGGATGTGGTGCAGGAGGTGTTTGTGCGTGCCATCTCCTCCCTGGATCTCTCCCGGGACAGAGCTTCCGTGCGGTCGTGGCTGTTTGCAACGGTGCATAACCTTGCGGTGGATTATCTCCGCCGGGAGGGAAGAAACGCAGGCGAAGAACCTCTCTTTTATACGGCCTCTGCCGAAGGAGAACGGCTGGAGCAGCTCGTGCTGCTCAATGAGGTCCTGTCGGCGCTTGCGCCGGAGGAGGAGCGCATCCTCATGCTCACCACCGCCGGTTTCCGGCAGCGGGAGATCGCCAAAATGCTCGATCTTCCCCTCGGAACGGTTTCCTGGCGCATCCACAACATCCGCAGAAAGATATCCGCTCTGCGGAGCGCGGAGAAAGGAGAATGACCATGAAAGATATTGAACGCATGCTGCGGGAAAATCTGCAGCGCGAGGCGCCGGATCACCGGGAAGATATCCTTGCCGCCGATCCGCAGCCGGATAAAGGGGAACTTTTCCGCATTCCGCGGCGGTGGATCGCCGCCGGATGCGGCATTGCGGCGGCCCTGCTGCTTTGTGTCGGCATCGGCCTGCCGGTGCTGAAAAAGGAACTCAATGTAAGTGCCCCCGACAGCATGCAGCCGGAGAACGAATGCATGAGCATACTGACCGATTCCACGCAGCACGGCACCGGCGGTGACGGGCGGGGGGAATATGAGGTGATCTCCTGGGATACCGCGGTTCCGCTTCCCGATGGGGAAATATTTTATTCCTACGCCTTTACCGGTGATGAAAGCCTCGGCGAGAGCGTGCTTGCGCTGATCAACCGCCTCTTTGATACGGAATTTTCCGAGGATATCGATCTTTCGGAGTACGAATGCCGTCTGGGCGATGATCCGTCGGAGCTCTTCCTGTGGGGGAACCTTGATGCGGGCATGTTCTACTATCAGCACATCATTGACTATACGTCGGAGGAGCTTTTGGCGGCGGATCCGGCGGTGATCGGCCCGCAGACGGAAAAAGCTGCGGCGGATATCGTGGAAAAAATCGCGCAGCTGGTGGGTCCCGTACGGTTGGAGAAAAAATGGCGCGAGGACTTTGAAGGTGTCGATGAGGTTTGGTATTATTACCGCTATGCGCCGGAAAACCCCATCACCATCGACGGCTATGCGACATCGGCGGATCTGACGATCTGCTTTGATACCCTTGGGGAAGTCATGACCCTGCGGTGCGATATGTCTGCCTGTGAAAAATACGTGCACCATTCCGTCACCTTTGGGGAAAACATTCTGGAGGTTTTCAAAAACACCCTTGGCGACGTGGGAATCCCGGAGACAGAGGTGTGTATCACCGGCTGCCGCATCGAGTATGTGCAGACCATCGGTCTTGAGGATTATGCCACCGCAAGCCCGGTGCTTATGCTGACCTACACCATCAACGGAGAAGGGGAATATGAGCTGCCCATTCTTGCAGAAGAGGTATGAGCAAAGAGCCGTCGGACTGATTTGAAGCTTATAAAGGATAAAACAATGGTTATTGAAACGGAACGTTTGCTCTTAAGAGAAATGACGGAAGAGGATCTTCCCGCACTTTATAAGGTGCTGGCAGATCCTGACATAATGCAGCATTATCCCTATATGTTTGATGAAAAAAGAGTAATGGACTGGATCTTGCGCAATATCGAAAGATATCGGGTATTTGGCTTTGGCTTGTGGGCGGTATGCCTGAAGGCGACCGGTGAAATGATCGGTGACTGCGGCTTGACGATGCAGCTGATCAACGGTGAGATAAAACCGGAGATCGGTTACCACATCAGAGGTGATCAGCAAAGGAAAGGATACGCCAAAGAGGCGGCGATCGCGGTCAGGGATTGGACCTTCAATAACACGCCGTTTCGTGTGATCTATTCCTATATGAAACACACAAATGAGCCGTCTTGTAAAACCGCCGTTTCTTACGGATGCAAACAGGTCGGCACGTATGCGGATGATGTAAATGAGATCACAAAGGTTTTTGCAATAACGAGAGAAGAATGGGCGAATTTGAAAAAATGAATGGCAGGCGGTTAGCCGCCGTCCTTGCTTTGCGGCAGGGCGTTTCTGTACCGATCAAAATCCTCCCCGTGAGATTTCACACGGGGAGGATTTGCTGCTTTATGGAAGCCGTGTGCCGCGGCGCGGACTTTTTTCTTTGCATCGGGCGTACCTTATGCTATAATGAAAAAAAAAGCAAAGGGAGACAGACGAATGAAGCTGATGCAGCGCTTTGGCGATCAGGTGGATGACCGCTACATAGAAAGCTATTTGAAATGGATCCGGGATTAC
>JAFYLV010000040.1 GCA_017556885.1 Clostridia bacterium
CCACCGCATGGCTCTACGGCTGCTCCTCCGTCAACTGTTCCCTGCTCGGCATCGGCGAACGCTGCGGCAACACGCCTCTGGAAGCCATGGTCATGGAATATGCCGCACTGAGAGGCACCACCGACGGCATGGACACCACCGTCATCACTGAGATCGCCGACTATTACCGCAACGAGATCGGCTACGATATCCCGCCCATGACCCCCTTCGTCGGCGAGCATTTCAATATGACCCGCGCCGGCATCCATGCCGACGGTCTTTTGAAGGATGAGGAGATCTATAATATCTTCGATACCAAAAAGATCCTTAACCGCGGCGCCGCCGTTTCCGTCAGCGCCACCTCCGGCCTTGCCGGCATCGCCTACTGGATCAACGACCACTACCGTCCCCGCGGTAACGCCCGCCTCGGCAAGTCCGATCCCCTGGTTCAGCAGGTCAAGGATTGGGTCGATCTGCAGTATTCCACCGGCCGCCAGACGGTCATCTCCACCAGGGAGCTGGAGCTCCTGATCGAGTCCCTCGCCCCCGGACGCTTTGCGTCCCAGAGCCGGTGAGCCCGCGCTTTGCCGAGCCGGAGAGGGACACCTCTCTTGGCGCAAAGGTCTTCCGCGAGGTTGAACAGCGCATCATCGACGGCAGCTATGCCCCCGGCGAAAGCCTGACGGAGATCCGCCTCTCCACCGAGCTCGGCGTCAGCCGCACCCCGGTGCGTGAAGCCCTGCGGCAGCTGGAGCGCGAAGGTCTTGTTCACAACATTCCCAATAAGGGTGCTGTGGTTGTCGGCATTTCCGAGAAGGATATTGCGGATATCTATGACATCCGCATCACGCTGGAGGGGCTCGCTGCCCGCCTCGCCGCGGAAAACGCCACGCCGGAGGAGCTGGACTCCCTGCGCCAGATCGTGGAGCTGCAGGAATATTTCGTCAGCAAAAACGATTCCTTGCAGGTGCGCCAGCTGGACTCCGCCTTCCACAACAGCCTCTATGAGGCCTGCCGCAGCCGTCCCCTGCGGCAGACGTTGGCCTCCTTCAGCACCTACACACGCCGGGTACGGGAGCTTTCCGTCCGCACAGAGGGACGCGCCACCGCCTCTGTTGCGGAGCACCGCCACATTTACGAGGCCATCCTCCGCAAGGACAGCGAAGGGGCGGAGGCCAGTGCCAAGGCTCACATCCTTAAAGCCAAGGAAAATGTGATGGCAAGCATTTGATCCTGATAAAATCGGCATCCCGACACCGGGATGCCGATTTTTTGCCGCAAAAAGCGGCTGTGATGTTGACAAAGGCGATTCTTTATGCTATCATAGTTTAGCGCTTTCAGACACGGAGAGATGTCCGAGCGGTTTATGGAGCCGGTCTTGAAAACCGGTGACCCGAAAGGGCCGGGGGTTCGAATCCCTCTCTCTCCGCCAAACGTTATCCAGCGCTCCGACGCCGGAGCAGGTTTTCCGTGCCGGGAGCGAAGTGAATAAACACAACATATTTTCACCGTGGAGAAGTACTCACGTGGTGAAGAGGCTCCCCTGCTAAGGGAGTAGGGCGGGTGACCGTCGCGGGGGTTCAAATCCCCCCTTCTCCGCCAAGCAAAAGGCATACCCAACCGGGTATGCCTTTTGTCTTTGATGAAACGGATTTGGACCCGCGCGACGGATCCGTCGCGGGCTGCAAGCCCGAGCGCGTCCGGTGGACGATGAAGCGAGGGCTTGCTGGCGCAGCGGTCGGAAAAATCGAGGAAAAGCGCAAGCCCGAAGATTTTTCCGGGCACCGCAAGAGGGGTGCGAAGCACTTCAAATCACCCCCCTTCTCCGCCAAAGAAGCACGATGGTTTTGACACGAAACCGTCGTGCTTTGTTTTTCATAGAAAATTTGATAATGATATGATATAATCAGTTTGACAAACATGAATTGGTCTAACTGTTACGCATCGCACCAAAGCCTCCCTCTGATGAGGGAGGTGGCAAAAATCTTCGATTTTTGCCAGAGGGAGAGAACTACCCCTCAGTCACGCTGTTCGCGTGACAGCTCCCCTGACAAGGGGAGCCTTGTGCGCTACCACATCCATTAAACAAACTTGAATTTGACGAGGTGATTTCATTGGAGCAGATTATTGAATACATAAATCAAAAATACGACCCGCTGTCTATCATCCTTTATGGCTCATATGCCAATGGAACAAACAATCTGAACAGTGATTTTGATGCGTTGGTTATTTCTGATGGCCATGAACAATTCCATGATACATCTTTCGTGGGCGGCATTCAGTTGGATGTTTTTGTATATCCTGCTTCTAAATTTGTTGGGAACTATGATTGTAGTGACTTCATTCAAATTTATGACGGAAAGATTATTGTAGACTGTGATGGACGAGGAAAAGCACTTCAAGCGAATGTTCTGTCTTATCTGCAAAAGCGTCCGCAAAAATCAAAAGCAGAAATTGATGCCAGTGTCGATTGGTGTGTCAAAATGCTTGCACGGGTAAAACGATGCGATGCAGAAGGAATGTATCGATGGCATTGGGTATTGATTGATAGTTTGGAGATTTTCTGCGATGTAATGCATCTGCCTTACTGGGGACCCAAAAAGTCTTTGAAATGGATGGAAGATAATCAACCAACCGCTTTTGCTTGTTATCAAAGGGCTCTTGCAGATTTCAGTACGGAGAGTTTAGAAAACTGGATTGCATATATAAAAAGCGCAAACGGGACAGATTGACCAATTCCAATTTATCAAACTGATCGATATGGTTTCACTTTCGCCACGATGGTTTCATTTACGGGCAAAACCTTTTGTAACATATGGAACCGTATCATTATTATCAAATTACTTCAAAGAAATGCTCAAAAAAAGCATGCCCTTTTTGAACTGCTCCAATTGCCCGGGGCAGTTCAATTCGATATCAAATGCTGTATATATTAGTTGCCGAAATGTCAAGCATCCCGCTGCTGCCCGCCGCCCCAAAAAATGTGCCCCCGATTTTTTTGCCGTTTTCCCCGATCTTTTTTTGCGCTTTTTTCTTGACTTTATCGCTTTAGCATGGTAAACTAATAAATATTTTTCTTGCAAAGAAGGTTTTATCATGGATCGCAATTTAACCACCATTCTCATCACCATCCTCTTCTACCTTGCAATGATGGTCTTTGTCGGCTTCAAGTTCTCCAAGGGGAACGAGACCTCCGGTCAGTTCTTCCTCGGCGGCCGCTCTCTCGGACCTCTGGTCACTGCAATGAGCGCCGAAGCCTCTGATATGAGCGGCTGGCTTCTGATGGGCCTGCCTGCCGTTGCGCTAATGACCGGTCTTCCCGAGGCCGTCTGGACCGCCATCGGTCTTGCCATCGGCACCTACGTCAACTGGCTGGTCGTTGCAAAGCGCCTGCGCGCCTACACCCAGAAGCTGGATGCCTTCACCCTGCCCGACTTCTTCAGCCGCCGCTTCGGTGATAAAAAGCGTATCCTCACCATTATCGCCGCGCTTTTCATCATCATCTTCTTCGTGCCTTACACCGCCTCCGGCTTTGCCGCCTGCGGTAAGCTCTTTGCCTCCCTCTTCGGCATCGATTATGTGCTCGCCATGGTGCTGAGCGCCGCCGTCATCATCCTTTACTGCGCCCTTGGCGGCTTCCTCGCAGCCTCCACCACCGACTTTGTGCAGTCCATCGTTATGACCATCGCCCTTTTCGTGGTGGTTGGCTTCGGTGCAGTCTCTGTTGGCGGCTTTGCCCCCGTGGTCGAAAACGTCGCCGGCCTGGAGGGTTATCTCGACCTCTTCCGCGGTTACAACGTCGCCTCCGGCAGCGTTATGAGCTACGGCGCTCTGCCCGTGGTCTCCACCCTTGCATGGGGTCTCGGTTACTTCGGCATGCCTCACATCCTGCTGCGCTTCATGGCCATCAAGGATAAGGAAAAGCTCTCCCTTTCCCGCCGCGTTGCTTCCATCTGGGTGGTCATCTCCATGGGTGTTGCCATCCTCATCGGTGTCATCGGCTACAGCCTGATGAAGAACGCCGTTGTTCCCACTTACGGCTCTGCCTCCGCTGCAGAGACCATTATCGTTGACATCGCAAAGGTCATCAGCGGAAACGGCATCCTGCCCGCCGTCGTGGCCGGTATCATCCTTGCCGGTATCCTTGCCTCCACCATGTCCACCGCTGACTCCCAGCTGCTTGCCGCCGCCTCCAGCATCTCGCAGAATCTGGTGCAGGAGATCTTCGGTATCAAGCTTTCCAATAAGGCCTCCGTGTGGCTGGCCCGCATCTCCGTTGTCATCATCTCTGTCATCGCCGTCTTCCTTGCCCGTGACCCCAACAGCTCCGTCTTCAAGATCGTTTCCTTCGCCTGGGCCGGCTTCGGTGCCGCCTTCGGCCCGCTGGTTCTCTTCTCCCTCTTCTGGAAGCGCACCACCAAGCTCGCCGCCATTACCGGTATGATCTCCGGCGGTGCTATGATCTTCATTTGGAAGTTCCTTATCCGTACGGCTTACGCCGGCACCTGGCTGGATATCTATGAGCTGCTTCCCGCCTTCCTCGTTGCATCTCTGGTCATCGTCGTGGTCAGCCTTCTTGACAAGAAGCCCGACGCAGAGATCGTCGAGACCTTCGAGGCCGTCAAGGCTGAAAAC
>JAFYLV010000041.1 GCA_017556885.1 Clostridia bacterium
AAATAGGTCTTGACGTTTTCCACGGGCTTATCGGCCAACATAGCGGTCCAGCGCTCTTCGCTTTCCATGACACCGCCGATATTATCCTTGATGTAGACCTCTTCCTCGTGTCCGCCGAGGTCAACGACGTTCTGCTTGACGCTTGCGCCCTGCATGACGTTGTCCTTGATGAGGGAGGCGCGCAGGTGACGCAGGACGAGGCCGTAATCCGGACCGAAATAACGCTTGCCGGACTCATCCTTGCCGTCGCGGCCGGCGTGGAGGGTGTTGCCGATGAAGACGAGGTTGACGCACTCCTCCGCAAAGAAGTGGCAGTTCTCATAACCCGGCGCCTGCAGTTCGGAACGGAAGATACCGGAGCCGGAACGGTTGAAGGTGTTGCCGGTAACGGTGATATTGCGGTTGTAGCGGTCGGCATCCTTGGAGTAGATCTTCAGCTGCGGGCCGCCGGAACGGTCAAACTGGTTGCAGCTGATGGACGTGAACTTGGAATTGCGCATATGCAGTCCGCCGCCCATGTTCCACTCAATGCGGTTGCCATAGAAGACCGTGGAGGAAAACATATCGCCGCCCTCGACGCCGCAGTTCTCGTTGCCGGAGAACCAGTTGCCGCTGATAAAGGCATCCCAACCGTCCTGATAGAGACCGTTGTAGGAATGGGAGAGCATATTGTTGCGGATGGTGGAGCACCAAACGTGATTAAAGTAGACAGCCGAACCGGAGAATGCGTGGATGCGGCAGTTCTCGATGGTGGGGGTGTCCTCTTCTCCGGCGGCATCGTAGATGGGATGGTCGATCATAACGCCGTGGACATTTTTGCCGAGCTTGCCGCCCTCGATACCAAGGTCGCGCACCACGGCGCCAACGGCACAGGTGAGGTTGAGCACGCAGCGGGCGTCTCCGTCCGCCAGCGTGAGCAGAGATGCATTGTTGCGGCGGAAGCCCCAGGCATCAAAGCCGCGGATGGTAGTCTCCCTGCGCATCTGCAGATCCTTGCAGCGGTAATTTCCGGGAGGGACGATAACCGCGCCGCGGACCTCTCCGGCCGCATCGAGGGCAGCCTGAATGGCAGCGGTACAATCGGTAACGCCGTCGCCGACGGCACCGAATTCGGTAATATCAAAGACGTTGATCATTTTCTCATTTCCTCTCCTATCAAGGTTTTTTTCATTATAACACAGCCGTACGGATAAAAAAAGATGCCTGCAAAATTTTTGCAGGCATCTTCTGTTTCAGTATAAGCTTAGAAGGGCAGCTTGGAGAGCTTTCTGTCGTCAAACTCGACAGTGAAGATCTTCTCAAAGCCTTCATATGCCTCGGCATAATCGTCGGACTTCATGGAGGAAATAACTGCAGCCTTCCATGCAGGATCGCTCACACCGTCAAAGTAGATGATGTGGTAACCGTAGCTGGTCTTGACGATCTCACAGTCGCCGGTCTGGCGGCCTTCGGCAAAGATCCAGTCGTTGAACTCCTCGACCATGTAGCCCTGGGTGACGTTCTCATAGGCACCGCCGGTGAGCAGAGAGCCGGTATCCTCGGAATACTCCTGGACGAGCTTCTCGAAGTTCTCAACGGTAGCATCCTTCTTGAAGGCGGCGAGAACCTCCTCAGCCTTTGCCTTGGCCTTATCGTCGGATCCGTAGACGTCCTTGGTGAAGAGGATGTGGCGGACGTTGACGGTGTTGTACTCATAGCGGGCGGGCAGCTTGGTGACCATGTAAACGGTGCAGGTGTAGCCGTCCTCATCCACGATGAGGGTGGCATCGTTGACCTTGCGGCCGTCCTCGTAGATCCACTTGGAATACTCGTAGCTCTCGTTGTAGAGCAGATCCTCGGAGACGAGATCCTCCAGAGCGGTCTCGATATCGGAATCGGACTTCTCCTGATCCTTCAGATACTTCTCGACCCAAGCCTTGTATTCCTCGGGAGTCTTGCAGGCAAGCAGACCTTCCGCGGTCTTCTTGGCGGTCTCGAGTGCAGCTTCCTTCTCCTTGGTGGTAGCATCGGTCTTATACTCTGCCTTGAAGGTGTATGCAAGCAGATCGAAGTACTGGAAATCCTTTGCATTTTCCGCAAAGTAGGCATCGATCTCAGCATCGGTGTAGTTGTAGCTCTCGTTGAGGTGGTCATAGAAGGCCTGTGCGGTATAGTAGAGCTTCAAAGCCTCGCGGAGGTCACCCTCGCGGACACCGGTGCCGTAGCAGAGGGTGATGTACTTCTTCAGGGTGTAGCCGTTCTTGTCGGCATAGCCCTGCATGTTCTCAATGGCGGACTCGATATGCTCGTTGACCTTGTCCTCAGCATTGAAGCCGGCCTGCTTTGCGGCCATCGCGGTGATGACCAGCTCCTTGACCTGGGTCTTGGTCTGGTCAGCAAAATACTCAAACCAGGTCTTGCCGTCGCCACCGTAATACTCCTGGGTCTTCAGGCTATCCGAGGTATCCAGACCGAGGTAGGAGAGGTAGGAGCTATAGGTGTTGACGTACTGGCTGTAGTTGGTCATGTAGTAGTAGCACATGACGGCATTGTCGATCTCCATACGATCATCATCGCCGGAACCGACAACAGAGACGGTATTGCGAAGGGTAGTACCGGTCACCTGCAGGGCAAGAATGACAATGACCACGGCAGCCACGGTGCCGATGACGCCGGCGATCAGGCCATAAACCCAACCGGGAGTCTGGGTCTTCTTTTTCTGCTGAAGCCGCGCAATTTCTTCGGCATGGGCACGGCGGATTCTGTCTGCTTTGCTCATAGTTTTCAGTCCTTTATCTTCGCCGGGATATACCACGGCATATTTTTACTTATTATATCCTATTTGGGTATAGATTGCAATAAAGCCTTATGAATATTTTATGAATTCTGCCTTAAAAGAGGGTGGATTGGCTGGATTCCGGCAGATCACCGAAGGCCCCCATGGCGCGCAGCTTGTCCATCAGCGTCTTGGAAACCTTTCCGCATCGGGCGGCGACCTCCTCCACTGACAGGAATCCGCCGATGCGGGCCTCTGCATAGAGGTTTTCCGCCGCCGTCTCGCCAAGACCTGCCACGGCGGTGAAGGGCATGCGCAGATACTTTTCATCCTCCATAGAGAAATCCTTTGCCTTGGAGCGGTAAAGATCCACCGGACGGAAGGAGAAACCGCGCAGGCAGAATTCATAGCACACCTCGAGGTTCTTCTGCAGTTCCTCGTCGTTTCCGGTGGTGTCCTCCTTTTCCCGCAGCTCCAGGATCTTTGCACGGATGGCCTCCGCGCCCTGCAGCATGACCTCCGCATCCAGCGCATCGGCACGCACGGAAAGAAAAGCGCAGTAAAAAGCCAGCGGGCGGTGCAGTTTATACCAGGCCACGCGGAATCCGTTGACCACATAGGCGGCGGCATGTGCTTTGGGGAACATGTATTTGATCTTCTTGCAGGATTCGATGTACCATTCCGGCACCGCATGCTCCCGCATGGCATCCTCCCATTCCGGCTTCAGGCCCTTGCCCTTACGGACAAACTCCATGATCTGGAAGGACATTTTCGGCGGCATGCCCCAGGCGATGAGGTTGAGCATGATATCGTCTCGGCAGCAGATGCAGCCGGACAGAGGAGCATGTCCCGCGGCGATGATATCCTTTGCGTTGTTGAGCCACACATCCGTTCCGTGGGTCATTCCGCAAACGCGAACCAGCTCGTCAATGGTGGAGGGACGGGTGTCCACCAGCACCTGCTTGACGAATTTCGTGCCGAATTCCGGCACCGCGCAAGTGCCGATCTCGCCGAGGATATCGTTATCCTCAATACCGAGGGCTTCATTGGAGGAATATAGGCTCAGAGTCGCACGGTCATTCAGGTCGATCTCATCCATCTTGATACCTGTCAGTTCCTCCAGGTGCTTGATCATGGTGGGGTCCTTATGACCAAGGATATCGAATTTCAGAAGGTTTGCATCGATGGAGTGGTAATCGACGTGGGTAATGACGATATCCGTCTCCTGATCGTCCGCCGGGTGCTGCACGGCACAGAAGTCGTAGATCTCCTTGGTTCGCGGCACAACGACCATGCCACCGGGATGCTGACCGGTGGTGCGTTTGACCTCGGTGCAGCCGAGGGCCAGGCGGGTCATCTCTGCCTTGGGCATGGTGATTTTCCGCTCCTCGCAGTACTTTTTTACATAGCCGAAAGCGGTCTTATCCTTGATACCGCCGATCGTACCCGCGCGGAAAACGTTTTCCGCGCCGAACATCTCAATGGTGTGGCGGTGGGCCTTGCCCTGATATTCGTTGGAGAAGTTCAGGTCGATATCCGGTGCCTTGTCGCCGTCAAAACCGAGGAAGGTTTCAAAGGGAATATCAAAGCCGTCCTTGTAGAGCTTGATCCCGCAGTTCGGACAGTTTTTATCCTCCATATCAAAGCCGGAGCCGAAGCCCTCGCCGCCGTGGAACTCCGTAAACCGGCACTTTTCACAGCGATAGTGCGGAGGCAGGGCGTTAACCTCTGTGATGCCGAGGAAGAAAGCCACCAGGGAGGATCCGACGGATCCTCGGGAGCCAACCATATAGCCGTTGTCATTGGAGCGACGGATGAGCTTCTGGGCAAACATGTACATAACGTCGAAGCCGTGCTTGATGATGGAGTTCAGCTCCTTCTCCATGACGGTGCTGACCTCCTGCGGCAGCGGATCGCCGTAAAGGCGCGCCGCTGTCTCGCGGGTGATGCGTTCCAGCTCCTCGGCTGAACCGGGGATCTCCGGAGGATACATCTCCTTAGGGAAGGGACATACGTCGCCGCACATATCGGCGATCATATTTGTATTGGTAATGACCACCTCGCGGGCTTTTTCCTCACCTAGGTAGGCAAATTCCGCGAGCATTTCCGCCGTGGTACGGAAATAGAGGGGCGCCTGCTGGTCGCAGTCCTCAAATCCCTTGGCGGCCATGAGAATGCGGCGGAAGGCCTCATCCTCCGGGTTGAGAAAGTGAACGTCACCGGTGGCGCACACAGGCTTGCCGAGGCGATCACCGAGGGCAACGATCCGACGGTTAAAGTCGCGCAGATCCTCCTCGTTTTCGGCCACGCCCTCACGGATCATAAAGGCGTTGTTGCCGATGGGCTGGATCTCCAGGAAATCGTAGAATTCCGCGATCTCGCAGAGACGCTCGTCGCTTGCGCCGTCCAGCATGGCGCGGAAAAGCTCGCCCGCCTCGCAGGCAGAACCGACGATGAGATGATCTCTCCATTCCGCGAGCACACGGCGGGGAATGATGGGCTGCTTGCGGGCGTTCATGTATTTCAGATGGCCGTAGGAAACCATGCGATTAAGGGCACGCACGCCCTCCTCGTCCTTTGCAAGCAACAAAATGTGATAGACCGGCAGAGACTGGGTATCCAATCCTGCCTCAGCGTTTTTATCTGCACGGTCGGCAAGAATTCCGTTAAGTTCGGAGAGATTCTGCGCGCCATCCTCACTCTGCAGACGACGGAAGAGCTCCGCCAGCGCCAGTGCCAACGTGCGTGCATCGTCGCCGCCGGAATGGTGCTTGAATTTGGGAAGATTCAGTTCCTTTGCCAGATTATTCAGACGGTGCCGGGCCATATGGGGCAGCATTACGCGGGCCATGGCAAGGCTGTCAACATACGTGTATTCGCAGGGCAGTCCAACCTGCTCTGCCGCCCGCCGCAAAAAGCTCATATCAAAGGCAGCGTTGTGGGCAGCAAGCACCCGTCCGCGGCAGAAATCAAAGAAGCTCTTCAGCGCATCTCCGATCTCCGGCGCATCCGCTACCATACCGGCATTGATGCCGGTCAGCTCGGTAATGCGGGGCGGAATGGCGCGGCGGGGATTGACATAGGTCTGGAAGGTGTCGATGATGCGCCCGTCCCGCAGAAGCGATGCGGCGATCTCAATGATGGCATCCTCGCCGGGGCGCAGACCGGTGGTCTCCAGATCGAAGCAGACGAAATCACCCGAAAGGGGTTCCTCCGCACCGCCGAACACCGCAGGCATAGCCTCTGCATTGTTGACGTAATAGCCCTCGCAGCCGTAGAGGATCTTGATATCCTTTCCGTGGGCGGCATGGAGCATATCCGGGAAAGCATGCAGCACACCGTGATCGGTGACCGCGACGGCTTTATGCCCCCAGGCAGAGGCCGTCTTGACCACGTCGGAGGCAGATACCACACCGTCCATGGAGGACATCTTGGTGTGCAGATGCAGCTCCACGCGCTTCTCCTCGGAGGTGTCCGTGCGGACAGATTTTTTCTTTTTAATGATATCGGCAGGCTTGAGCACCGAATCCTTTTCAAAGTTATCGTACTGGATCTCACCGCGAACGGCAATATACATGCCGTTTTTGACAGAATCGATGAGCGGCTGTGCCTTTTCCGTATCGAGAATACGCTTACAGACCAGGGAACTCGTTCCGTCATATACGCAGAAGGAAACGACGGTCATTCTTCCGCCGGCAACTTCTCTGCTCTCGCAGCCGAAAACATCGCCTTCAATGGCGTACCAGCCGCCGTTAAAGTCGATATCCCGAATGTCGGTCAGCTCGTCACCGAAGGGCTTTCCGAGTATGATATCCGCCTCGTCCACCTTGGGGGCCG
>JAFYLV010000042.1 GCA_017556885.1 Clostridia bacterium
ACGGTATTGCAGAGGGAAGACGGGCAGCCGCACTTTCCCAGCTCATGTATCATGTCGGACGTGTGATCTACTTTACCGATGCGGCGGACGATCTTACGGAGGATGTTGCCGCAAACCGGTATAATCCGATTGCCGTTCGGTTTGAAATCAAAACCCGCGAGGAATTGATATCCCGGACGGAGGATGTGCAGAAGCTTGCGGATGCATCCCTTGCCGCGGCTGCCTCTGCCTATCTTGATCTAGAAAAGACGGCGTTTTCGCCGATTGTTGAAAATATTCTGCTGCTGGGTATCTCCGCATCATTTGCATTGGCACTGCGCGGAGAGAAACAGAACCGTAAGGAGAAACGAAATGACCGATCCCTATAGCGTGCTTGGTGTCTCGCCCAATTCCAGCGATGAAGAAATAAAGCAGGCTTACCGTAAACTTGCCAAGCAATACCATCCCGATGCATATAAGGACAATCCCCTTGCAAGTCTTGCAGAGGAGAAGATGAAGGAGATCAACGAAGCCTACGACACCATCCAAAAGATGCGTGCCGGTGGGGCGAACTACTCAAATTACTCTTCCTATGCAAATCAAAACCGTCAAGGCTATGCCGGAAGGAATGCGGAGGTTTATGCCCGTGTCCGATCCTGCATCAACACCAGAAATATTATGGGTGCGCAGACGCTGCTGGATGGCGTCACGGAGCGTGATGCCGAATGGTACTTTCTCATGGGCAGTGTGAACTATGCAAAGGGCTGGATGGACGAGGCTTATACCAACTTCCAGACGGCGGTGAACATGAATCCGGGGAATCCGGAATATCAGAACGCCCTTCGTCGGATGAATGCCCGCACCGGTGCCTACCGAACGGCAAGATCCACCTCGGTCAGCGGTTGTGATATCTGCGGCAATCTTCTTTGCGCCGACTGCCTTTGTGAGTGCCTGGGCGGCGATCTGATCCCTTGCTGCTGATATGTCGCATCAAATGAATGGTGCCGCGGGCCGCATGGCACTTTCCGGCATGCTCTCTGCGCTTATTGTAGCGGTGCTCTATTTTGCCGGTGTCAGTGAAGTTGCCAGCCTTTCCGTGCTTGCCGTTGCCGGAGTTATCCTCTGTGTTTGTGTTTATGAGTGCGGTATGAAGTATGCGGTGTCTGCCTATGTTGCAACGTCGCTTCTCGGACTGCTTGTATGTGCGGATAAAGTTACGGCAGGCATGTACGTGATCTGTTTTGGCCTGTATTCCGTTTTAAAGTCGCTTGCAGAGACGTATATCCGCCGCAGAGGAATTGAGTGGCTGGCAAAAATCAGTTTTTTTAACCTGGCACTTGTATTGATGCTTTTGGGAGCAAAATTACTCCTGCTTGACATCGGCATTCTTGCGGCGCTGCCCGGCTGGGCATGGACGCTTGGCTGGGTTGCACTTAACGGTGTGTTTTTGATCTATGATGTTGCCCTGACGCGCGTCATGACCTTTTATGTGTTCCGACTTCGTAAGAAAATCTTTCGGAAATCCTGACCTGAAGTGAGGTATTCAATATATGATCAACAGTATGACCGGCTTTGGCCGTGCCCAGCGTACTGCCGCAGGAAAGACCTTTACCGTGGAGGTAAAGAGTGTCAATCACCGTTATTTTGACTGCACTGTGAAAGTCCCGCGTGCATGGTCCTATGCCGAGGAGCCGCTGAAGGCTCTGCTTGCCGGACGTATCAGCCGCGGCAAATGCGAGATTTATCTTTCTGTGGATTCTCATGGCTCCGATGTCGCCGTTGTTCTCAACCGTTCCGTTGCGGACTCCTATCTGCTGGCGCTCCGTGAACTGCGTGAGACCTGCAACCTGAAGGATGACATCAGCGTTATGAGCGTTGCCCGTCTTCCCGATGTCTTTACCGTTACCGCTGCCGCGGAGGATGCGGAGGAGACCCTTGCTGCCATCCTTTCGGTAGCCTCCGAGGCGGTGGATGCATTCTGCGATATGCGTCGGACCGAAGGTGTCCGCCTTGCGGAAGATATTCTCGGACGTACGGCGGATCTCCGCCGGATGGTCGCGGCCGTTGAGGAGCAGTCTCCGCAGGTGGTCGCACAGTACCGTGAAAAGCTCGAGACGCGCATCCGTGAGATTCTCGGCGGAGCCGTTGTGGACGAAGGCCGTCTGCTGACAGAAGCTGCTCTCTTTGCGGATAAGACCGCAGTGGATGAAGAGACCGTCCGTCTCCGCAGCCATCTGGATCAGCTGGATGAGATGCTGCGCTCGGATGCCGCTGTTGGCAGAAAACTGGATTTTCTCGTGCAGGAGATCAACCGTGAGACCAATACCATCGGCTCCAAGTGCAACGATTTGACCATTGGACAGACGGTGGTCGATATGAAGGCGGAGATCGAGAAAATCCGCGAGCAGGTTCAGAATATTGAGTAAGAAAGGCGGCAGGATATGAAGCTTGTCAACATTGGCTTTGGAAATATGGTCGCTGCTGCCCGCATCATTGCTGTTATCGGACCGGATTCGGCTCCCGTTAAGCGAATGATCTCGGAATCCCGTGACCGCGGCGATCTCATTGACGCGACCTACGGCCGCCGTACACGATCCGTTATTCTGACGGACAGTGGTAATATCATCCTTTCTGCCATACTTCCCGAGACAGTTGCCGGCAGACTTGAGGAGCATGAAGAAGGCGAGGATACGCCTGCACAGGGAGGTATGCGTATATGAAACCCGGAATTAAGCTTATCATCTCCGGTCCCTCCGGTGCCGGTAAGGGAACGGTCATCAATCGGATGCTCAAGCGTCTGGCAGAACTCGGTGAAGAGGTATATCTCTCCATCTCCATGACTACCCGTTATATGCGCGAAGGCGAAGTGGACGGCGTGTCCTATTACTTCACCGATAAGCCTTCTTTCGAACGTTTGCTGGAGGAAAAAGGCCTGCTCGAACATAATTGCTACAACGGCGAGTATTACGGAACCCCGGCCGCTCCTGCCGAAGAAGCTTTTGCTGCGGGAAAGATCGTTCTTTTTGACATTGATATCAACGGCGGTCGTCAGATCCGCGAAAGATATTCAGATGCGGTGACAGCTTTTCTCATCCCTCCTGAGTTTTCTCTCCTGGAGGAGCGACTTAAGGGCCGCGGCACCGAGACGGAGGATAAGATCCGACACCGGTTGGAGATCGCCCGCGGTGAGTATGCCGCTGCCGCTGATTATGACTATGTGGTCGTCAACGACACCATCGATGATGCCGTCGATGAGCTGCTTTCGATCATCGCCGCCGAACGTTGCCGCATGAGCCGCCGCGAGAAACTTCTTCGCATTTAAAACAAATTTAAACGATTTCAGTTTTGGAGGAATATAACCATGATGCTTTATCCCACTCTTGAAGAGCTGACCGCGAAGGTCGGAAACCGTTTCTATCTTGTTAACTACATCGCTTCCCGTGCGCGCGCGGTTGTTGAGGATTACAACGACCGCGGTGAGAAGCTTGAGGATAAGCCCGTAAAGGTCGCCCTCGTTGAGCTTGCCACCAACGAGTTTACCGGCGAGCGCCGCGACTGATCCCAACATGACGGCAAACATCGCGAAGGTTTGTGTATCCGCCGCGAAATATGAGTTTGACCGCCCTTACGATTATTTTATCCCGGCCGGCATGCGGGAGATCCTGCTGCCCGGCATGCGGGTCATGGTCCCCTTTGGAAAAGGGAACCGGAAGGTGGAGGGCATGGTGCTCTCACTTTCTGCGCGGGAGGATGTTGCGGGCATAAAGCCCGTATTTGCCCTGCTTGACCGTGAACCGATCCTCACCGGTGAGGACATCCGGCTTGCTCTTTGGATGCGCGAAACCTGCTTTTGTACGGCTTATGATGCATTCCGGGCAATATTGCCCTCATTTCTTGGACTGACACTTTCGTGCCGTTACTCCCTGCAAAAGGCAGAGCTTTGCGAAACCGAGGCGGAGATCGCTGTCCGTGATTATCTGACTGCCCACGGTGCGTCCGACGGTGCCGCAATTCTGTCTGCTCTCATGCTTCGCGAAGGAGGACGCGTGCTCCGCACAATGTGCGAGAGCGGCGCGATCCTCGAGGAAAACTCCAGTCGACGTAAGGTAGGGGAGAAACTGAAGCGGGTTGTGCGCATCGCGGATCGGAAGGCCGCGGAAGATTTCCTGCAAGACACGGCAAAAAGTAGAGAAAATCAGCGTTCGGTCTTGCGGGTTCTTATGGACAGAGGATGCATGTCAAGCGCGGAGATCTCCTACGAAACCGGACTTGGCGATTCCCCGGTACAGTCTCTGATCAAAAAGGGAGTTCTGGTCCGTGATGCTCACCGGATTCATCGGATCCCGGATATCCTGAAGGAAATTTGCGAGCCGGAACCGATTGCTTCGCTCAGCAGCGAGCAGCAGGAGGTTTTTAACGGACTCTCGAGGCTTACGGAATCCGATTGCGCCCATTGCGCGTTGCTTGAAGGCGTTACCGGTAGCGGCAAAACCCTTGTGTATCTGCATTTGATTGCGGACACCCTTGCACGAGGGAAGGGCTGCATCCTGCTGGTTCCGGAGATCGCGCTGACACCACAGCTCATTTCCCGTATCGTGTCTCATTTCGGACGACGCGTAGCAGTGCTTCATTCCGCACTTTCCGACGGCGAACGTTACGATCAGTGGCTTGCCGTTCGTGACGGTGAAGCGGATGTAGTTGTCGGTACCCGTTCCGCCGTTTTTGCTCCTGTACGGGATCTTGGCCTCATCATCCTTGACGAGGAGCAGGAATATAGCTACAAATCCGCAGAAACGCCCCGGTATCATGCACGCGAGGTTGCTAAGTGGCGTGTGAATGCGGCCGGAGGTTTGTTGCTGCTGGGTTCGGCGACACCTTCGATTGAAAGTGCGTATTTTGCCCGATCCGGAAGGTATGAACATTTCCGCCTTACGCACCGATTTTCCGATGCCGGGCTGCCTCATGTTATTATTGCAGATAAGAAAGAGGATCTTCGCAACCGTAATAACGATCCTATCGGAAATCTGCTCTTGAATCGGATCGCCGCCACCGCGGGCGAGGGGAAACAGTCGATTCTTTTCCTGAACCGCCGTGGCAGAAATAAGCGAATTTTCTGTACGGAGTGCGGTGAGAGTATTGCATGCCCCCGTTGTTCTGTAACCGCGGCTTACCATTCCGCAAACGGCCGGCTTATGTGTCATACATGCGGTTGGTCAACTCCTTTGCCGGAACTTTGCCCGTCCTGCGGGAGCAGACATCTTGAAAGCGATCATGCAGGCACACAGCTCGTGGAGGAGCAGCTTCACCGTGAACTTCCTGAGCTTTCGGTCCTTCGCATGGATGCAGATACCACGGCCAAGGCAGAGGGACATGAGGAACTCTTGCGCCGCTTTAAGGATGAGAGGATCGATGTTCTTCTCGGAACCCAGATGGTGGCTAAGGGGCTGGATTTTGAAAATGTTACGCTTTCAGCCGTGCTTGATGCCGATATGGGTATGCAGAGCGATGATTTCCGCGCAAATGAGCGTTGCTTTTCTCTGATCACGCAGGTCTCCGGACGCTCCGGGCGCGGAGACACCGCTGGCGTAGCCGTTATTCAGACCTTCATGCCGGATCATCCGGTCATCCGGCTGGGGGCAGCGCAGGATTATGAGTCTTTCTACGAGCATGAGATCGCAGCGCGCGAGTCTCTGCGACTTCCCCCATTTTTTGATCTTGCCGTATTTCAGGCATCTTCGGAGAGCGAACGCGACGCGCTTTTATCCCTGCAGGAGATTCGGAGAATTCTCCTCGCACAGAGCGTTGCAACAGATAAATTTGACGTTATCGGTCCTGCTCCCGCACAGATTTCCCGTGTGAACAACCGCTTCCGTTTCCGCCTGACCCTGCGGATGCACGCAGACAGAGCGATGCGTCAGTTAATCGCCGGTGCTCTGTGTGCGATCCGGGCGGATCGACGTTTTGACCGGGTCGTTATTACTGCGGATATGAATCCTTACGAATAAAAACCATTTTTTGGAGGTATATCACCATGGCAATTAGCGAAATTATTACCAAAGGAAAC
>JAFYLV010000043.1 GCA_017556885.1 Clostridia bacterium
CCAGGACCGGTACAGCCCAGGTCAACAACAATACCTCCACCAATGCCACCTTTGTGTGCTTCGCTCCCTATGACAATCCCCAGGTGGCCCTGTGTCTGGTGGTGGAGAACGGAAGTTCCGGCTCCAGTCTGGCTTCCCTCGCCGCCGAGATCCTGCCCACGGCAAAGCGGCTAATGTCCGTTTTTGCCGAGAACCGCACCCCCGAGGGGCTTGCCGGCTGGATCCCCGGTCTGTGGAACTTCTACGAGTGGGCCGACGGCCTCAGCGGCGATACCCATCGCAAGTATTCCCCCGAACAGCTCACCGGCGACGCCCTCATCTCCGCCTTCTACTACCTGGCCCTCGGCGCCATGGATAAGCTCTGCGGCTGGGCCGGCGAGCGCGGACATGCATATGCCGCTCAGATGGCGCCCCTGGCCGCCGCCGTCAACCGTCTGTTCTGGGATGAGGAGCGCGGTCTGTATGCAAGTTACATTGTGGACGGCGAGCACACCCATTACTGTGAGCTCTGCCAGTCCCTGCTTCTCTACAGCGGCATCTGCTCCGATAAAAAGCGCCGCCGTCTGCTTCTCGATACCCTGGCCGACAAAAACAACGATCTGGTCCGTGTGACCCTTTCCCATGCCATCTTCAAGTACGAGTCGCTGCTGTCCGATGAGCGATACGCCGCCGCCGTCTTTGAAGAGATCGCCGACAAGTGGGGCAACCAGCTCTACAACGGTGCCACCACCTTCTGGGAAACCGAAAAGGGTGCTGCCGACTTCGACGATGCCGGTTCTCTCTGCCATGCATGGAGCGCCACCCCCGCATATCTCTACTTTGCCTATGTCATGGGCATCCGGCCCACAAAGCCGGGCTTTGCCGCAAAGACCAAGGCTCCCCTTAAAACCAACATCCTCGCTGCGGATGCCGTGCTTCCCACCCCCAAGGGGGATCTCGGCTTCAAGATGCGGCAGGATGCCGGCAAACCGTACCTGCGGCGCATATAAAACCGCAGGCACGCATAAAAAAGATATTGAAGAAGGAAGGAAGATCCTGAAATGAAAAGATACAATGTAGGTATTATCGGTGCCACCGGCATGGTTGGCCAGCGCTTTATCACGCTGCTTGCCGATCATCCCTGGTTCAACATCACCGCCCTTGCCGCCAGCGGCCGTTCCGCCGGCAAGACCTATGAGGAAGCCCTCGGTGGCCGCTGGGTCATGAAGACCGAGCTGCCCGAGAAGGTCCGCAACATGGTCGTTCTCGATGCTACCGCTGACAAGGAAAAGATCGTCGGCATGGTGGACTGCGTTTTCTGCGCCGTTGACATGCCCAAGGATGAGATCCGCGCTCTGGAAGAGGCTTACGCCCGCATGGAGTGCCCCGTCTTCTCCAACAACAGCGCCCATCGCTTCACCCCCGACGTTCCCATGATCATCCCCGAGATCAACCCCGAGCACGCTAAGGTCATCGAGAGCCAGCGTCAGCGCCTCGGCACCAAGCGCGGCTTCGTTTCCGTCAAGTCCAACTGCTCCCTGCAGAGCTACGTTCCCGCCCTGCACGCCCTGAAGGGTCTCGGCATCACCGAGGTCGCCGCCTGCACCTATCAGGCCATCTCCGGCGCCGGCAAAACCTTCGAGCGCTGGCCCGAGATGATCGACAACGTCATTCCTCTCATCAAGGGTGAGGAGGAGAAGAGCGAGCAGGAGCCCATGAAGATCTGGGGCACCCTCGAGAACGGCGTGATTGTTCCCGCTACCTCCCCCGTCATCACCGCCCAGTGCATCCGCGTGCCCGTCAGCGACGGTCACATGGCTGCCGTCTTTGCCAAGTTTGAGAAGAAGGCTTCCCACGACGAGATCATCGACATGTGGAAGAGCTTCCGCGGCCGTCCCCAGGAGCTGGGTCTGCCCTCCGCTCCCAAGCAGTTCATCCACTACTTTGACGAACCCGACCGTCCCCAGACCGGTCTGGACCGCAATCTCGAGAACGGCATGGCCGTTTCCATCGGCCGTCTCCGTGACGACGCCATCTTTGACATCCGCTTTGTCAGCCTTTCCCACAACACCCTCCGCGGCGCTGCCGGCGGTGCCGTGCTGATGGCTGAGCTTCTCTGCGCCGAGGGCTATCTCGACTGATTTTTTCCACCCTTCACCATAAGGAAAGGAAACAAACACTATGAAAACTCCGATTTTCTGCGGCGCATCCGTCGCCATTGTCACCCCCTTCGACCGGGACGGCAGCGTGAACTACGCAAAGCTCCGCGAGCTCGTTGAGATGCAGATCGAAGGCGGCACCGCCGCCATCACCATCTGCGGCACCACCGGTGAGAGCTCCACTCTGACCGACGAAGAGCATCGCCGTACCATCTCCAAATGTCTGGAGTTTGTCAACGGCCGCATCCCCGTCATCGCAGGCACCGGCTCCAACGACACTGAATACGCGGTGGATCTTTCCCGCTTCGCAGCCGCCGAGGGCACCTCTGCCCTGCTTCTGGTCACTCCCTATTATAACAAGTGCACCCAGAACGGTCTGAAGAAGCACATGCTCACCATCATTGAGGCTGCCGGTATTCCCTCCATCCTCTACAACGTTCCTTCCCGCACCGGTGTTTCCTTCACCGCCGACACCTACGAGGCCCTTTCCGCCCATCCCCTGGTCAACGGCGTCAAGGAAGCCAGCTCCAACTTCGATCTCATCTGCGAGACCATGCACCGCTGCGGTGACAACCTCAATATCTGGTCGGGCAACGATGCCGAGACCGTGGCCATCATGGCTATGGGCGGCAAGGGTGTCATTTCCGTTGTCTCCAACGTTGCTCCCAAGGTCATGAGCAGCATCTGCGCCCTGATGAACGCAGGCAAGACTGCCGAAGCTGCAAAGCTTGCAAACAGCATCTATCCCATGAGCCGTGATCTCTTCATCGAGACCAATCCAATCCCCGCAAAGACTGCCATGAACCTGATGGGCATGGAGGTCGGCGGCCTGCGGATGCCTCTGTGCGAGATGGCTCCCGCAAACGAAGAGAAGCTGCGCGCCTCCATGGCTGCCTGCGGTCTTCTGTAAGGAGCAGCCATGACCCGTATTCTTCTCTGCGGCTGCAGCGGCCGCATGGGACGCGTTATTGCCGAAATGGCGGCAGAGAGCAGCGACATCTCCGCCGTTGTTGCCGGCTGCGACCGCGTGGCATACGCCGCCACCTTTCCCATCTTCGAGAGCCTTTCCGCCTGCACCGTCGAGGCCGACGTCCTGGTAGACTTCTCCAATGCCGCGGCACTGTCCGATATTCTTGCCTACTGCGAGGAAAAGAAGCTGCCTGCCGTGCTCTGCTCCACCGGCTATTCCGAAGATGATCTCGCCCGCATCCGTGAGGTTTCCGCACGGGTCCCCCTCTTCCGCTCTTCCAACATGAGCATCGGCATCAACCTGCTTTCCGCACTGGTTCGCCGTGCGGCAGAGATCCTCGGCGAGGGCTTCGACATCGAGATCATCGAAAAGCACCACAATCAGAAGCTGGACGCCCCCAGCGGCACCGCCCTGATGCTGGCCGAGGCCGCCCGTGACGGGCTTTCCTATGAGCCGGAATACGTTTACGACCGTCATGCCGTGCGCAAGAAGCGCGATCCCCACGAGATCGGCCTGCACGCCGTGCGCGGCGGCACCATCGTCGGCGATCACGATGTGATCTTCGCCGGTACCGACGAGGTCATCACCCTTTCCCACAGCGCCCAGAGCCGCCGTGTCTTTGCTGCAGGCGCGCTCCGTGCCGCACGCTATCTCTCCGGCGTGACTGAACCCGGTCTGTACAATATGGACCACGTTATCGCCTCCCTTTGATCCACAAAGCGGCATCCGCCCGGTTCGGATGCCGCTTTTCTTTGCATTTTATGCGCATTTTCTCAAATAAAGTTGTTTCTTTTTTTCCTACACCGTGGTATAATGAAAGATATCCATTTCATTCATTAAGGAAGTGACCCCGCTTGAAATACTATCAGCCGGAAATCGAATGTGCCAGTCCGGAGCAGATCCGTGCCTGGCAGGATGAGCGCCTGGTGGCGCAGGTCCGGCATGTTTACGAAAACGTTCCCTACTATCGCTATCTGATGCAGGAAAAGGGCGTAACGCCTGACGATATCAAAGGCCGGGAGGATCTTTATAAGCTTCCCTTCCTGACAAAGAGCGACCTGCGCGATGCCTATCCCTACGGTCTGCTTGCCGTTCCCACCTCCGAATGTGTCCGCATCCATTCCACCAGCGGCACCACCGGCAAGCGCGTGGTGGCCTTCTATACGCAGGATGATGTTAATCTTTGGGAGGATTGCTGCGCCCGCGCCATCGTCGCCGCCGGCGGCTCCAAAGAGGATGTCTGCCAGGTGGCCTACGGCTTCGGTCTCTTTACCGGCGGCGCCGGCCTCAACGGCGGCAGCCACAAGGTGGGCTGCCTGACGCTGCCCATGTCCTCCGGCAATACCGAGCGCCAGATCCAGTTTATGCAGGATCTTCACTCCACCATCATCGGCTGCACCCCCTCCTCGGCCGCCTACATCGGCGAGACCCTGAAGGACATGGGCATCTCCCCCGATGAGCTCGACCTCAAGGCCGGCATCTTCGGTGCCGAGCCCTGGACGGAAGAGATGCGCCGCGATATTGAAGCTGCCCTC
>JAFYLV010000007.1 GCA_017556885.1 Clostridia bacterium
CACAAAGATGGGATACATAATGATCTCCGGTGTGGTCGGCGTAACGAAAATTCCGAGGAAGAAGGCGGTGCCGAGGATCAGAACACCCGCAAGGATGGTCTTGCGGCGGCCGATCTTGGAGGCAATAAGACCCACGGGAATGTAGGAAACGATGGCCGCCGCCTGGGCGACGATAAGGGTGAAGTTAAAGTCAAAGCCGAGGATGTTGGTGGCATAAACAGAATACTTGCTGGTGATGGAATTGTAGCCGATATACCACAGAGCAACCGATGCAAGAATGAGAAGCAGGGAGGCAAGCTCTGCCTTCGGAAGCTTTTGTTTCTCTCCCTCCGACACTTCCTCAGAAAGACCGAGCCGGCGGCTCTCCGTTTCCATCTCTTCCGCCCACTTTTTCTCCCGGACGGACAGAAGGAAAATGATAAATCCGGTGAGCATGACGGAGCACACCGCTACCACATAGCCCGTATATTCCATATAGGCATTCTTAGAGGTGGCAAAGACCATACCGAGGACGAGGACGATGATGCCGCCGGCGGTGCCGGTAAGGTTGATGATGGCGTTGGCCTTGGAGCGCAGAGGTTTGAGTGTCACATCAGGCATCAGCGCCACAGCAGGCGAACGGAAGGTTGCCATAGACACGAGCAGCACAAGAAGCGTGGCAATAAAGCCCACCAACGGTAAGGGATTTGCCAGCGTAAACTCCAGCGCAACCGCACGCAAACGCTCCATTTCCAGGGTGCTCACGGATGCAAATTCCATCGCAAGGCGCGCAAGTTGATAATTATCAATAAAGGTGAGGCAGATAAAGGCGATCACCGCGGCGATGGTACCGAAAAAGATAAAGGGCGTGCGGCGGCCGAAACGGGTGCTGACCTTATCGGAAAGCGCACCGAACACCGGAAGCAGAAAGACTGCCAGCACGTTATCAATGGACATCACCGCACCGGAAACCGACTGCGGAAGTCCGAAATGGTTGGTCATAATAAGGGGAATGATCGCATCATAGGCCTGCCAGAAAGCAGAAATAAGAAAAAATGCCATGCCGACCAGCAGAACGCGTTTGTAATTGAGCTTCATACTGCAGGTTCCTCTTGTTTTCCGCGGCGGATATCGCCGCCGCATATAATAAGGTTAATATATCATATTTTGCCCGAAATTGCAAACCTGAGCCGCACGGTTTTTCCCGACCCGCGGCTCTTTTTTCTCCCTATTGCACTACCGGTCCGGATATGATAAAATGATAAAAATACCATCGGTGGCATACACCGAAGGAGGCAGCTATGAAGCATAATTTTTCCATTATGAATCTCAACGAAGCGCACATCGATGAGATCTGCGCGGATATCCAAAAGCAGTATGAGACGGGCGTCTGTTCCTGCCCTCTTTTTAACATGACCCTTGTTCCCGAGGGGGATCCTCCCGTTAACAAGGCTGCGGATCTTTGCGCGCGCTACATTCGCTTCAAGGAAAAACTCGATGCCCTCGGCGTTCCGAACGGCGTTCTCGTGCAGGCCACCATCGGCCACGGCTGGAAGCTTGGCGCCATGTTCCCCTATCAGCCCTACATCGGCATCATCAACGGCGAGCCCGAACGCACCGTCTGCCCTTACGATGAAGGCTTCCGCGTTTACATCCGCGATGCGCTGCGCACCATCGCCGCATGCCATCCCGACCATATCATGGTGGATGACGACTTCCGTCTCATCGGCAAGGCCGGCGGCGGCTGCGCCTGCCCCCTCCACCTCGCCCGCTTCAACAACCTTGCCGGAACGAATTTTGACCGCGAAGGCCTTTTCGAGGCCCTCAGCGCCGAGGATGCCGACGGTCCTTACCACCGCATCTACGTTGAGACCCAGCGTGAGGCCATTATGCAGACGGCCAAGGTCATGCGCGAGGCCATCGACGAGATCGATCCCACCATTCCCGGTTCCTTCTGCGTTGTCGGCAACAATGCGGAATTCGGCGCCGAGGTAGCAACGCTGCTTGCCGGAAAAGGCAACCCCGTCGTTCTCCGCCTGAATAACGGCCACTATACCGCCCCCGGCACCCGTTTCTTCACCCGGGATTTCTTCCGTGCTGCCGCACAGGTTGCCAAAGTCCGGAAGGATGTCGATATCATCCTTGCCGAAACCGATACCTGCCCTCAGAACCGCTACAGCACCCCCGCCACCGTTCTGCACACCCATTTCACCGGCTCCATTCTGGAGGGTGCCGCCGGTGCCAAGCACTGGATCACCCGCCTTGCCGGCTTCGAACCGAAAAGCGGTCTTGCCTATCGCCGCATTCTCTCCAAACATAACGGCTTCTACGATACTCTGTCGCAGCTTGTGCCCACCGTCAAATGGCGCGGCTGCCGCATGCCGGTACTGAACGAAGCGCTCTTCCGCATCGGAAAATCCTTTAATTTCGGCGAGGACTATTACACCGGCTGGGGCGAATGTGTTTTTGAGCGGCTCGGCATCCCCATGTTCTTCTCCGGTGACATGGGTGGAATTCTCTGCCTGGATAAAAAGATCCTGCTTTCCGATGCAGAGATCCTGAAGGCTCTCGAAGGCCCCGTCCTGCTCTCCTCCGACGGTGCTGAGGAACTCATTCGCCGCGGCTTCGGCGAATATCTCGGCGTCAGCGTCCGGGAGTGGGCCGGCAAACTCTTTACAAGTGAGCACCTTCTCCTTGAGGACTGCATTCTTCCCTGCCAGGTCCAGACAAAAGAGCTGGTCATCACCGATCCGGAAGCCCGGGCAGATTCCATGGTC
>JAFYLV010000044.1 GCA_017556885.1 Clostridia bacterium
CCTGCAGAGGCGGTTCCAATATTTCCAGGGATACAGAATACATCTCGTCCCTGATCCAACGCACATCGGGCGGTAATAAGCGTTCCGCTCTTATCCGATGCCTCGTAGATTACGACTCCGTCGGCAAGGCCGCTAATGATGCGGTTACGCTCCGGGAAATGACCCGCAAGCGGCTCCGTACCCGGCGGATATTCGGACACGATCGCGCCCTTCTGCGGGATCCAATCGTAAATATCTCTGGAGGAACGCGGATAACAAACATCCACGCCGGAACCAAGCACCGCAACCGTCGGGCAATCCGCCTTCAAAGCTGCTCGTGCCGCATCCGAATCGATACCGATGGCCATACCGGAGACGATCAGAGTACCGGATCGGGCAAGCCGGTCGGTAAATGCGGAAGCAACCGAGCGGCCGTACATGGAGGGATGCCGCGAGCCGATACAGGCAAGGCTTAAATGGTCATCCATCGCAGGAAGCTCTCCCAAAGTATACAGTACGATGGGCGCGTCGCAAAGATTACGGAGTTTTTCGGGATATGAAGTATCCCGCATCGTCAGGATCCGAATGCCCAGCCTGCGGCATTCGGCAATTACCGCATCTGCGCGGGAAAGGCTCTTATCCAGAAGTGCTTCACAATCCTTAGCATTCATGCCAAGGGATCGAAAACGCTCCTCATCGCGACAATCAAATATCTCCTCCGCACCGGAAAAAGAGCACAGCAGAAGATTTTTCTTTAAACACGACGGACATGTGAGCAGTGCAAACCAAAGCCAGCTGCGCATTGCGGACAAGACACTCAACTCCTTTTGTTATTTTTCACTTCGGGCGCTTTGCATATGCCAAAGAATGACACCGGCGCAAACAGATGCATTGAGTGACTCTGCACCTCCGGTCATATCCACATACAAACTGCCGGCTGCAAACTCTTCAAGCTCCTTGGAAACGCCGTGCGCTTCATTGCCAACCGCAATAGCACAGTGGGGCGGCAGCCCCTGTGATATGGCAAAGGAATCCATTCTCGGCTTGGAAACCAAAAGGCGCAGGGAATGATCCGCACAGAACTGTGCGCAGCTATCCGCGTCTCCGTGGAGAATCGGAACTCTGAAGATCGACCCCATACAGGAGCGAACAACCTTGGGAGACCATACGTCCACACAGTCCCCAACCAGATAAACGCCGCCGCAGCCGAAGGCATCCGCCGTTCGTATAATTGTGCCCAGGTTACCGGGATCACGGATCTCGTCACACACAAGGAGATCTGTCGGACAAAAGTCCTCCGCTACGACCGGCATTTTTACCGTAAAGACCACGCCCTGCGGATTCTCCACATCAGAGACATAGGAGAGCACTTTATCATCACAGGAGATCACGCGAATACCGGCAGCTTCACAGACGGAGATCTCCTCCGCAAGCCGCTCCAGCGCCTCATCGGTCAGAAGCACATCCACGATCTCCACCGAAGCAACAACGGCCTCGCGAAAGACCTTCTCCCCTTCGCATACAAACAGACCTGCCGCGCGGCGCTCCTTTTTCTTCTCATTCAGCGCACGAAGCCGTCGGATCGAAGGATTCTCCTTACTGGTCACACGGATCATTTTTCTGCCTCCTTCCGTCCGAAATACTCGGCAACCGTGAGCGCAACCGAGTAAAACGCATCCGGATCCTCCTGCGCATCGGCATCCAGCCGCATGGCAATATGAAGACCGGCCTCCGCCGCAGGAAGCGAAAATGCATCGTCCGGAAGCGGAAGAAATTTCCCTTCCGCATTCGCAGACTTGTTGATATGATCCGTCAGAAACTCGTCAAATTTTCCCGTAGCGACGATATCCTCCGAGAAAAGGAACAGTTCATACCGTCTGCTTAAAAGGGAGGTCTGCAAAACGGTATAGGCCTGCTGATCCACACGCCCGCCAATGATATCCGGCAGAACGATAAACTGACAGGTGGCCCAGGCATCGCCATCCCCGTTAAGATCGCCAACGATCTCACCGAGCTTATCGCAGATGATCTCTTTATCCTCCTCTGCAAAAGCTCTCGTCGTCACGACGACGCCGTAAAAATCTGCTTTATGATCCGAGATCGACGCGATCGAAAGATAAACAAAGGAAAGAATCAGGAAAGCGGAGATCAAAACCTTCCACTTATGATAGTACCAAAAGTTAGCAATACGAGATGAAAATTTCATCAGTCTTTTCCTTTCAAAACCGGGAGACAGAACGACACATTATTTTATTATACATATTTTTCACAAAATAACAAGGGGGGAGATCAAGGATCTCCCCCCATTTTTCTACTATAATTATTTAATTGTAAGGTTTTTCAACCCGGCGCAAAGCTTCTCCGGTGCTCTGCCGGGCAGACGGAGTTCTGCGCTGACGCCCTCGGGAATGACAACCGAAAGTTCAACAACCTCTCCCCTGCGCTCCCACGCAACGGACACAGTGCCCTCCGCAAGCTCCTGCGTTGCACGGACCCAGGTAAGGTCTTCCGCAAAATACGGCGCAACAACAACGGTGTTCTCCGCACGGCGGTTGATGTTGATACCGGCAAGCATTTTATAGAGCATCGTATCCGGAGCGGCAAACATATTGTGGCAGCCGCTGCCCCATCCGTTGAGTCCCTCCGTCAGGGTCGTACGATCACCGGAAAGCATTTCCAGCGGTCCGGGATAGCCCTCCACTGTCAGCACCTTCCATGCAATATCCGGTCTGCCAAAGCTGCAGAGCACCTCGTACATCACACGGTTTCCGACGATACCGCACCAGGGATGCCAGTCCTTTTCCTCAAGAGAGCGCATGAGCTCACCAAAGACCGCCTCGCGGCACTCCTCAGGCACGATATGCTCATAGAGCGCAAAGGAAGAGAGGAACTGTCCGCCGGAGCCGAACTTACCCGTCTCGCGGTCAAGGCAGCGGGCGGTGAGGGCATCGCAGGATTCCTTGCGAAGCTTGCGGTAGTGCTCCGCATCCGCAGTCTCGCCGATGCGCTCGGCAATGGCCGCCGCAAGGCGGAGCATCTGCACATAGAACATCGTACCGGCAAAGGGCGGATTCTGGCGATGGCCCTCGGGACCGGGCTTAAAGTCGACCTTTTTCATGCCCTCAGGCATATCCTCGGTAAACCAGTCGCCGAACCAGCAATAGTCGACCATGCCGTCCTTGCACTGTCGCTCGTAATAGGCAAGGTGTTCCTTCATCGTATCGTAATGATAGCGCATAAGGCCGGTATCACCGTAGCGCTCATCAAGACCGACCATATAAACAAGATACGCAATGTTGTAATCGATGGTCGTACGGTCGTCAAACTGGACGTGGATGGGTGCAATATAGTGAATGACGTTAAAGGACGTGCGGCCAATGCGCATATCCTCCAGCTGCGAGGCATACACATCGTGCATATCAAAGTTATACATGCCCATTTCGGATACGATGTGGGCATCACCCAGCCACGCCTTGCGCTCATTGCGCTGGGGGCAGTCGATGGGCACACCGAGAACACAGGACTTGAAGGTACGCACATACATCTCATGCAGGCGGTTGACCTTCTCGTTACTGCAGGCAAAGGTACCCGTTGTGCGCAGATCCGAATGGGTAATATGGCTTTCGACCGAAAGAATCTCAATATCCGGTGAAGAAACCGTCAGCTTCATATAGCGGTAGCCGTGCCAGATAAAGCGCGGTCCGCAAAGGTGCGTACCGCCTTCGGTAAGGATAAATTTATCGCAGCAAAGGGCACCGAGCTCACTCTTGCGATTGAGGGTACCGTCCTCGTTGATAAACTCGGCATGGTCAAGCTGAATCTGATCTCCGTCATGACCGCGGGCAAGCACGGCAGGAATTGCCGCGCCGTTCTCACCGAAGTCGTAGACCGTTTCCGTCTCCGAGAGCCTCCAGCTCTTTACGGGCTTCAGCGTGCGCATAATGCGAATGGGCGGAGCAAAGCTCTCGACGATATTGTCCGTGGGAGCCTCAGCAAAAATGGCACATTTCCAGGAGGAAACGTCGAAGTTCACATCCATCCAGTTTTCGGGCACGAGGCGGAAGTCGGCCTCCTCGCCGTCATACATTTCGCTGACGGTGATGCAGCCGTCGTGTACGCGCCAGCTCTCATCCGTCTCATAAACTTCTTCAACGCCATCGGCATACGAAACCGTCAGGCGCGCCGCCATGCGGGGATTTCCGTACCAGAACTGCTGCCAGCCCCACCACTTGGGCAGGGGCGCAAACCAGCCCGCGCCAAGCTCCGCGGTGACCGTATTTGCGCCCGCGTGGAGAAGCTCGGTAACGTCATAGGTATCGTAACGGGTCAACTGATAATAATCCGAAAGCACGGGTGCAAACACACGGCGTTCGTCCGGCTTCTTGCCGTTGAGCCATACCTCGTAAAATCCGAGGCCGGTGATCTCAAGCCGTGCTGCGGAGACGGGCGCACGAAGGCGAAGATCTTTACGGAACAGAACCGATCCGTTCTGAACCTTCGCGGTTTCTTTCAGTTCCTTATTGCGCTCCTCTGTATATTTCTCATACTTCCAGGGGCTGAGTTTCGGATCGTCTTTTGCGATCCAGCGAACATTGAAGCTCATCGTTATTCCCTCACATCAAGCATTTGAATGTTATGGCTATCTTAACATCATGGCTATCGCTTGTCAAGCGCAAATCCGCCGGATGCGAAGAAATGCCCGTCCGACATAGGTGCCGGACGGGCATAGCATTTTGAAAATTTTGAATATAAACCGCTCGGCTGTACCGGGCAATTGAATTATTCTTCCTCTTCTGCTTCTTTGGTGTCAGCTGCTACGGGAGCTGTCTTTTTCTTATTGTAATATACAGTAAGGAAGATAGCAACGCCGGAAGAGATGAGAGCGAGAAGTGCAACGATCATGGTCAGAGAGCCTTCACCGAAGATGGATGCAAAACGACGAGCATTGGCGCCGGGTGCGGCTGTAGAAATGAACGCAAAGTTGGCAAAGTCTTTATCGGTATAG
>JAFYLV010000045.1 GCA_017556885.1 Clostridia bacterium
GCTGCGGACAAGGGCCTGATCTTTCTGCCGACGGAGCTGATCGAAGAAAACGGTGCCCGTCTGCGGGAATATGTGCTTGCTTTGTCCGAAAACTGGGGATATCCGGCGGAGTTTCTGGTGTGGGTCAGAGAGGCCTGCATCTTTGCAAACACCCTTGTGGACCGCATCGTTACCGGAAAGGAGGAGGAGGAGCTGGTACCCTACAAGGACGAGCTTCTCGATGCGGCGGAACCCTTTGCCCTGTGGGTCATCGAAAGCGACCGCGACATTTCGGGAGAATTTCCCCTGCACCGGGCGGGGCTTCCGGTGGTTTTCTGCCGGGATCTGACCCCGTACCGGGAACGCAAGGTGCGCACCTTGAACGGTGCGCATACATCCAGCGTCCTTCTCGGTTGGCTGCTTGGCTGCGAAACGGTGGGCGAATGCCTGCAGGATGCGGACATGCGCGCCTTTATGGAGCGGGCGGTTTTTCGCGATATTGTTCCTTATGTGCCCCTGCCCCGAGCGGAGGCGGAGGATTTTGCCCGGTCTGTGTTTGAACGCTTTGAAAATCCCTTCCTGCGCCACAGTGTGCTGGCCATCTCCCTCAATTCCGTCTCCAAGTGGCGTGCCCGCGTGCTGCCGAGCCTTCGGGATGCCTATGCGGCAGATACGGCTCCGGCGGCGCTGGTCTTTTCCTTTGCGGCGCTGCTTGCCTTCTATACCGCGGCGGCAGACGGAACGGCGGTGACCGCCGACGGACGGACGTATACCGTGCGGGACGATGCGGCGGTACTGTCCTTCTTTGCGGAAAACAGCAAACTCCCGATAACGGAATACGTTCGGAAAACGGCTGAAAAAGCGGACTTTTGGGGAGAGGATCTCGGAAAGTATCCCGGCTTTGTTGAACTTGCAGGAAAATATCTTGCGGATATCCGCGCCCGCGGCGCCCGCGCTGCTCTGCGGACATTTTTGGAGGAATTGCAATGAAGGCGGCACATGTAATTTGCAGTAAAGATAATGTCGCCGTTGCCCTGCGGGATCTTGCTGCCGGGGAAATGGCGGCGGAGCTCTGCCTTGCGGAAGATATTCCGGCGGGGCACAAGTTTGCCCTCCGTGCGATAAAAGCCGGGGATTCCGTCATCAAATACGGCGAGTCCATCGGTCTGGCGACGGAGAATATTCCGGCAGGCGCGCACGTCCATTCCCACAATTTGAAAAGCGGGCTTGGCGGCCCGGGAGAATATACCTGGGAGCCCCGCGGGGAGGAATTGCCGTCCGCGGAGCTGCCGGGCTTTCTGGGCTACCGGCGAAAGGATGGGCGTGTCGGCATCCGCAATGAGGTGTGGATCATTCCTACCGTCGGCTGCGTCAATGCGATTGCCCGCACGATCGAAAGCCGCTGTGCGCATATGGCGACGGGGAGTGTGGAGCGCATCGTGGCCTACAACCACCCTTATGGCTGCTCCCAACTGTCGGAGGATCATGAAATGACCCGCCGATTCCTCTGCGCGCTGGTAAACCATCCCAATGCAGGTGCCGTACTGGTGCTGGGCCTTGGGTGTGAGAACAACCATATTTCCGGCATGCAGGAGCTTCTCGGCACGTGGGACCCCGAACGGGTCGCCTTTCTCAACTGCCAGGATACAGAGGATGAGATCGCGGCGGCAGAGGAGATCCTGGAGCGGCTTTGTGCCCATGCGGCAAAGGCGGAGCGTGAGCCCTGTTCTGCGGCCGATCTGGTCATCGGACTCAAATGCGGCGGCTCGGACGGATTCTCCGGCATTTCGGCAAATCCGCTGCTCGGACGTCTCTCCGACCGGGTCATTGCTGCCGGCGGCTCGGCCATCCTCACGGAGGTACCGGAGATGTTCGGCGCGGAGCATCTGCTCATGGCTCGCTGCCGCAAAGAGGAGACCTTCCTCGCCACGGTGGAGCTCATCAACGATTTCAAGGAGTACTTTTTGCGTTACGGTGAAGGCGTGGATGAAAATCCCTCTCCCGGCAATCGCGCCGGCGGTATCACGACTTTGGAGGAGAAGGCGCTGGGCTGCACGCAAAAAGGCGGTACTGCACCGGTTTCGGACGTGCTTTCCTACGCCGACACGGTTAAAAATACCGGACTGTCTCTTTTGTCCGCCCCGGGAAACGACTTGGTTGCGGCCTGCGCTCTTGCGGCAAGCGGCGCGCAGATGGTGCTTTTCACCACGGGGCGGGGAACTCCCTTTGGGTGTCCGGTGCCCACCGTTAAGATCTCCAGCAATACCCCGCTTTATGAGAAAAAGCGCCGATGGATCGATTTTGATGCCGGCCCTCTTCTTTCGGGTGCAGATCCGGAGCGTATGACGGAGAACTTTGCGGAATATATTCTTGCGGTGGCCTCGGGACGCAAAACGCTCTCCGAGGAGCTTCCAAAGACCGATCTTGCGATATTTAAGGACGGTGTGACCCTTTAGAATTGCAAACGGGTGACAAAAGTGATATGATATAAGGGAAGAAAAGAGGTTTTTATCATGAAGATCGTATTGCAGCGTGTCCGCAGTGCCTCCGTCACCGTGGAGGGGGAGCGCATCGGCGCCATCGGCCGCGGATTTCTGCTTTTTATCGGCGTTTTTGCCGAGGATACCCAGGCGGAGTGTGAGCGCCTGGCAAAAAAGATCGCAAACCTTCGCATTTTTGAGGATGCGGCAGGAAAGACCAATCTTTCCCTTGCGGACGTGGGGGGAGAGATTCTCGCCGTGTCCCAGTTTACACTCTGTGCCGACTGCCGTAAGGGCAACCGTCCTTCCTTCGTCGGTGCGGGTGATCCCAACCATGCAAATGCGCTTTATGAGGACTTTGTCGCCCGGCTGCGGGCGGCGGGTATCCATACCGAGACGGGCGAATTTGGCGCGGATATGCAGGTAGAGCTGTGTAACGACGGCCCGTTTACCCTGGTTCTGGAATAAATCTTTCACGGGGAGGATGAGCGAATGATCCATTTTGAGACTCTAAAAAAGGAAGCCTTTGGCGGTATTGCCGATCAGCTCTTTGCCATTATGGCAGAAAATATGTCGGTTTACGTGGAAAACGAGGCGGGAACAGAGGCCGGAAAGGTGCTTTGGGCCGCAAAGGCCGGGGAAGCACTGAAAAGCCGCAGCCGCCGTCTGGTGCTCATCCGCTCGGATGCAGAGCTCATCGGTTTTCTTCTCTACGATATCCGGGAGATGGCGCTCACGATCGAGGATATGCAGATCAAGCCGGAGTGGCAGGGAAAGTCCAACATTTTCTGGATGCTCTTTAATTTTATTGCGCCGGAGCTTCCCGAGACCCTCAAATACATCCGAACAAAGACGAAAAAGAAAAACGCCAAGGCCGACGGTGTTATCCGCCATCTCGGCATGAGCGTGGTGGGAGAGACGGAGGCAAGCTATCTCTATGAGGGCAAATTCTCCGACTTCCTGCGCTGGTTCAACCGCAAATAAAGCTGAAAAAAGATGCGTGCCGAAAACATTTCGGCGCGTATCATTTTTTGCGGAAATGTGGTATAATAAACAGAACGAATTTTCGAAAAAAGGAGGGCACCGCTATGGACTGCTTCAAGCTTTCCTCCAAATTTGCCCCGACGGGCGACCAGCCCGAAGCCATCGATGCCCTCTGCCGCGGGCTGGAGGCGGGCATCTCGGAGCAGACGCTCTTAGGCGTTACCGGCTCCGGAAAGACCTTTACCATGGCAAATATCATTGCCCGCTGTAACCGACCGACACTGGTGCTGGCACATAATAAGACCCTTGCTGCCCAGCTTTGTGCGGAATTCCGGGAATTTTTCCCGGAAAATGCCGTGGAATATTTCGTTTCCTACTTTGATTATTACCAGCCGGAGGCCTACATTCCCTCCACGGATACCTACATTGAAAAGGACTCCTCCACCAATGAGGAGATCGACCGCCTGCGCCATTCCGCCACCTCCGCCCTTTTTGAGCGGCGAGACGTCATCGTGGTGGCCTCCGTTTCCTGCATTTACGGTCTCGGTGACCCCGTGGACTACGGAAAACTGGTCATTTCCCTGCGCCCGGGCATGAACATGGACCGGGATACCCTCATCCGTCGGCTGGTGGCCAACCGATTTGACCGCAACGATATGGCCATCGGCCGTAACCGCTTCCGTGTGCGCGGCGATACGGTGGAGCTTATGCCCTCCTGGTCAGAATCCCGGCTCATCCGGGTGGAATTCTTCGGGGATGAGATCGACCGCCTCTCGGAGGTCGATCCTCTGACCGGCCGCCCCATCCGAACGCTCAATCATGCCGCCATTTATCCCGCAAACCACTTTATCACCACCGACGATAAGATGGAGATCGCCCTGAAAAACATCGAGGCGGAATTTATCGAGCGGGAAAAGTATTTCCTCGACAACGGGATGTATCTGGAGGCGGAGCGCATCCGCCAGCGCACCACCTACGATCTGGAGATGATGCGGGAGATCGGCTACTGCAGCGGCATCGAGAACTATTCCCGCCAGCTGGACGGCCGCGCCGCGGGCACACCGCCCTGGACGCTGATGGACTATTTCCCCAAGGATTTTCTGATGTTCGTGGACGAGTCCCATGTGTCGCTGCCCCAGGTCCGGGGTATGTATGCCGGTGACCGCGCCCGCAAGGAAAACCTTGTGCGCTACGGCTTCCGCCTTCCAAGCGCCTTGGATAACCGCCCGCTGACCTTTACGGAATTTGAGGGGCGCATCAATCAGGTTATCTACGTTTCCGCCACCCCGGCAGAGTATGAGACCACCCGCTCGGGACAGATCGCGGAGCAGGTCATTCGCCCCACCGGTCTTCTCGACCCGGAGGTGGAGATCCGCCCCGTGGAGGGACAGGTGGACGATCTCATTGGCGAGATCCGCCTGCGGGAGGAGCGGGGCGAGCGTGTGCTTGTCACCACCCTTACCAAGAAAATGGCGGAGGATCTCACCGCCTATATGGAGCAGATCGGCATCCGTGTGCGCTATATGCACCATCAGGTGGACAATATGGAGCGCATGGCGCTCATTCGGGATCTGCGCCTGGGAAAATTTGACGTGCTCATCGGCATTAACCTTCTGCGTGAGGGCCTGGATATCCCGGAGGTTTCGCTTGTTGCGGTGCTGGATGCCGACCAGGAGGGCTTCCTCCGTTCGGAGACCTCTCTTGTGCAGATCATTGGCCGTGCCGCCCGAAATGCGGAAGGCCGCGTGATCCTCTATGCCGACCGCATGACCGATTCCATCCGCGGCGCGGTGGAGGAGACCGACCGCCGCCGCAAGATCCAGCGGGCCTACAACGAGGCGCACGGTATCGTACCGAAGACCATCATCAAGGAGGTGCGGGACGTGCTTTCCATCGGCGCGGCTGAGGAGCAGCAGGATCCCGATGCAGCCCCCATGACGGAAGAGGCGCGCCGCGAACGTATTGCCGCGCTGACGGCAGAAATGAAGACGGCGGCACAGAATCTGGAATTTGAATACGCGGCGGAGCTGCGGGATCGCATCATCCGCCTGCAGGATAAAAAAGAGCCCGGCAAAGGCCGGCGCAGAGGCAAAAAATGAGAGAAAATATCGTGGTCCGCGGCGCGCGGCAGCACAATCTGAAAAATATCGACGTGGAGATCCCACGGGACAAGCTGGTGGTTATCACCGGCCTTTCCGGTTCGGGAAAATCCTCCCTTGCCTTCGACACCATTTATGCCGAGGGTCAGCGGCGGTATGTGGAATCCCTTTCCTCCTATGCCAGGATGTTCCTTGGGCAAATGGACAAGCCGGATGTGGACTCCATCGAGGGGCTTTCTCCCGCCATCTCCATTGATCAGAAGACGACCTCCAAGAATCCGCGTTCCACTGTGGGAACCGTGACGGAGATCTATGACTATCTGCGCCTTCTTTGGGCGCGGGCGGGTACGCCCCACTGCCCCAAGTGCGGCAAGGAGATCGCCCGACAGACGGTGGATCAGATCCTTGACAAGCTCATGAGCCTTCCCGAGGGCAGCCGCATGACGGTTATGGCACCCATCGTGCGCGGCAGAAAAGGCGAATATAAAAAGCAGTTTGAATCCGCTACCCGAGCAGGCTATGTCCGTGCCCGTGTGGACGGAAATATGTACGAGCTGACGGAAGAGATCCCGCTGGATAAAAACAAAAAGCATTCCATCGAGATCGTCGTTGACCGCCTTATCATGCGTCCCGATGTTCGCGGACGGCTGGCGGATTCCGTGGAGACGGCCTCCAACCTTGCCGGCGGACTGGTTATCGTGCATGTGGACGGGGAGGATATGCTCTTTTCGCAGAATTACGCCTGCGAGGACTGCTGCGTGAGTCTGCCGGAGCTGGAACCCCGACTTTTCTCTTTTAACAATCCTTCCGGCGCCTGTCCGGAGTGCTCCGGTCTCGGCTTCCGGATGGAGATCGATCCGGAACTCTTTATCCCCGACCGCGACAAAACCATCGCGGAGGGCGCGATCGTAGCCAGCGGCTGGAACTATTCCGACCGCACGGGTATGTGCAAAATGTATTTTGATGCTGTGGCCGCGCATTACGGTGTTCCGCTGGATGTGCCCGTCCGTGAGCTGACGGATGCGCAGCTGCATCCCTTCCTCTTTGGAACGGGCGGCGAAAAACTGAAAATGAGCTATCAGAGCTCCCGTGCAAGCTCGGTCTATACCGCGGCCTTTGAGGGCGTCGTCAACAACCTGAAGCGCCGCTACAACGAGACCCAGTCGGATGAGATGCGTGCCCAGATGGAGCAGTATATGACCAGCGTGCCCTGCTCGGCCTGCGGCGGAAAGAGACTTTCTCCGGCGGCCCTTTCTGTGACGGTGGGCGGCATGACCATTGCGGAATTCTGCGACAGGAGTGTTGCAGAGGCGCTGGAGATCGTCCGGGAACTGAAACTGTACGGTAAGGATGCTGTGGTCGCGGATAAGATCCGCAAGGAGATCCTCGCAAGACTTGACTTCCTGCGCAGCGTGGGACTTTCCTACCTCACCCTTTCCCGTACGGCGGCCACCCTTTCCGGCGGTGAAAGCCAGCGTATCCGGCTGGCTACGCAGATCGGCTCCTCTCTGATGGGCGTGCTCTATATCCTCGACGAGCCGAGCATCGGTCTCCATCAGCGGGACAATGAGCGGCTGCTCCGCGCCCTGCGGGAGCTTTGCGATCTCGGAAATACCCTCATCGTGGTGGAACACGATGAGGATACCATGTTTGCCGCCGATTACATCATCGATGTTGGACCCGGTGCCGGTCTGTCGGGCGGAGAGATCGTTGCGGCAGGCACGGCTGAGGAGATCATGGCGTGTCACGAGTCTCCCACCGGCGAGTATCTTTCCGGACGGAAGTTTATTCCCATCCCTGCAAAAAAGCGTGAGGGAAACGGAAACTCTCTCATCGTTCGCGGTGCGGCAGAACACAATCTCAAGGGCATCGATGTGGAATTCCCCCTGGGCAAGTTTATTGCCGTTACGGGCGTTTCCGGATCGGGGAAATCCTCGCTGGTCAATGAGATCCTCACCCGCCGTCTTTCGGCGGAGCTTAACGGCGCGCGCCGGTCCTGGGGCAAGCACGACCGCATTGAGGGCATCGATGCGCTGGATAAGATCATCAGCATCGATCAGTCGCCTATCGGACGGACGCCTCGGTCAAACCCCGCCACCTACACCGGTATCTTTAACGATATCCGCGAGCTTTTTGCCGCAACGCGGGAGGCCAAGGCCCGGGGATACGGCCCCGGCCGCTTCTCCTTCAATATCAAGGGCGGCCGATGTGAGGCATGTGCCGGTGACGGTATGCTCAAGATCGAGATGCACTTCCTGCCGGATGTCTATGTGCCTTGCGACGTCTGCGGCGGTCAGCGCTACAACCGCGAGACCCTTGAGGTTCGTTATAAGGACAAAAACATTGCCGAGGTGCTGGATATGACTGTGGCGGAAGCGCTGGAGTTCTTCTCTGCGGTGCCGAAGCTCAAGCGCAAGCTGGAGATCCTGGACCGTGTGGGTCTTTCCTACGTCAAGCTCGGTCAGCCATCCACCACCCTTTCCGGCGGTGAGGCGCAGCGCGTCAAGCTGGCCACCGAGCTTTCCCGGCAGGCCACCGGACGTACACTTTATGTGCTGGATGAGCCTACCACAGGCCTGCATATCGACGACGTGCGGCGGCTGCTGGACGTGCTGGGTGAGCTCTGTAACCGCGGCAACACCATTCTGGTCATCGAGCACAACATGGAAATGATCAAATGCGCCGACCATATCATCGACCTCGGACCCGAGGGCGGTGACGGCGGCGGTGAGCTCGTCTATGCAGGCATACCGGAAGATGCGGTACACTGTGCCGCCTCCCATACCGGACGGTGTCTTGCGGAATATTACGCCCGCCATCCCGGACAAAAAACGGAATAATGCATAAATTTGCCCTCCCGAACTTATACTTGTACAGAAAAGTATGCGGGAGGGCGTTTTTTATGGAAGAGCATAAGATCAACTGGAAACTATTGATTCCGTCGGTGGCGATCCCACTCTTGGTAGGTGGCGCGGCGGGGATCCTGACATCGCCCATGATGAAGAAATTCGGTGAGGTGGAGCAGCCGCCCCTGGCGCCCCCCGGATGGCTTTTTCCCGTGGCATGGACGGCGCTGTACACCGCCATGGGGGTTGCAAGCTACCGCGTGCTTCGGTCGGCAAAGCCCCAGCGGGAAAAAGAGAAGGCCATCAAGCTCTACGGTCTGCAGCTTTTTCTGAATTTTCTTTGGCCGCTGCTCTTTTTCGGCTTTGGATTCTACGGTTTTTCCTTTTTTTGGCTGCTTGCCCTGCTCGCGGCGGTGATCCTCACGGCGGTGAAGTTTTACCGCATCGATAAGGCTGCAGGTTGGCTGTTGGTACCGTATATTCTTTGGCTTTGCTTTGCCGCCTATCTCAACGCAGGGGTCGCGATCCTGAACTAAAAAAGAAGGCTTTTCCGATGTCCGGAAAAGCCTTCCTTTTTTATATTATGATCTTTCCCAAGTCTGCAGGGCCGGTCCGTAATCCGGATCGGCCTCCAGCTCCGTGAGCATGGCGCCGACGGAATCGGTGCCGTGGGCATCAGAGCCGTAGCAGAAGGAGATGCCATAGCTCTTTGCAAGGTCAAGCAGGGGCCGCTCGGGATAACAACGCCCGAGATCCATGGTTTTTTCTGCAAAATGGGGGTTGATTTCCAAAAGAAGTCCCCGATCTTTCATATTGCGGAAGATCTCACGGTAGAGATCTTCAAAATCCTGCCAGTTGTACCCATCCTCCCGCATGGGGAATCGTTCTGGTTTGGTGAAGGCCCAGCGGAACATATCCAGATGTGCCACGGCGGTGAAATAGTTCGTTTCCGTTGCGCGGCAGAGGTTTTCCAGTGCAAGCCCGGCAAAGGTCGACCAGCTGATCTCCCGGGTGGGATCATAAAAGAGGTGCATATGGGAGGAGGCAAGACGGTGGTGGAATTCACCGGCTGCGAGGGCATCTTCGATCTCACCTGCAAAATCCGGATGATAGTCAAGCTCAATACCGCAGCGGATATCCACTACGCCGTCAAAACGCTCCCGGGCATCATTGACCCGGCGGATATATTCGCCAACCTGGCCTTTGGGAATGCGGTCGGCTGCGGAGGAGATGGAGAGGGGCATATGGTCGGTGATGCAGAGGGCGCCGATATTCAGCTCCTGCGCCCGCGCTGCATAGCGGTCAATACGGTCGGGCACACGCATGAGCTGGGGATGGGTATGATAATCTTTTCGCATGTGTATATACCTCACAGAGTGGCAAGATAGGCGTCGACCTCTTCGTGGGAATGGAAGATACGGACGTTTTTACCTTCGGAATGGGCGAGCATTGCCTCAATCTGCGGACGGTTTTCTGCATCAAAGGAACGTACCTGTTCGGTGAATTCGGGATCCTCTGCAGTCGCATCCCAAGGCATATCCGGACGGTGCTTGCCAATCCGGGCGCGGACACCGGCAAGACACGCCGAAAGGGGGAGATCCAGCCAGAAAACGGTATCGCAGGCGGCGTAGCGCGTGGCAAGGGTACGGGAATAATGCCCGTCAAGGATCCAACTGTCGCCTCTAAGGATCTCTGCAAGCCGCAGATCGAATTCATCGCGGGAGATGTGGGTGCGGTCGGGTTTGTGCCAGATCATATCCAGATAGATCAGCGGAAGCCCCGTCTTTTCGGCAAGTGCCCGGGCAAAGGTGCTTTTGCCGGCTCCGGGGCAGCCGATAATGAGAACCTTTTTCATAGGCGTACAATGGGAAGCTTGTCGTCCTCGGTCAGACCAAGGGTATCGATGGCGAGGGCAAAATAGGCGGAAACACCGCCAAATTCCTCGGGATGATGGGCATCGGAACCGAGATAGAACTTGCAGCCGGCTGTCTTGGCAGCGCGGTAAATGCGCAAAACAGCCTCAAGATCCGCATCGGAGCATTTCATATCGCAGGCGTTAAGCTCAATGCCGACACCGGCTTTGGCTGCGCGGCGCATAACGCGTTCCAACTCGGCCTGCGGAATGCAGTTGAGCGCGGCAATGTAGTTTTCCCAGCTGTCGATGTCGATGCCGTAGGTGGTCAGGTGCGCAAGTCCCATCTTGTGAAAGGGAAGATCCCGGGAAAGGAAAATGTCCAGCCGGTCAAGCCATGCCTTGGCAAGCGTCTGCGCAGATTCCCGCTGTCCGTCAAAAAGGGTATAGCCCTTCATATGAAAATGCGTGAGAGGGACAACGATGAAATCCAACTTCTCCATCATTTCGCGGCCGATGGCGAGGGTGTTGAAGCGATCCCACTCCGTCTCGCAGCCAAAAAGAAAGTCGATTCCCTCGGCCTGCGGCAGAGGAAGGGCAGCGGTAATGTGCGCGGTGTTCTGCATGGCATACCAACCGCTTGCGCCGGGAATGCTTTCATCCCAGTAGTGATCGGCGATACATACGGTGCGCAGTCCGTTGGAACGGGCATAGTTCAGAATAGCTTCGGGATTCTGCTGCGGATCGTTGGAACAGAGCGAAAGACCGGAATGAATATGAAGGTCATGGTCGATCTGAAATTTCATTTCGGTTGACTCCCGTCAGTCGGCAAGGCGAAACTTGTCATCCTCGGTCAGACCAAGGGCATCGATGGCGCGGGCAAAACGGGCGGGTGCGGTCTCCAACTGGCTGGGATGGTGCGCATCCGAGCCGAGATAGAACTTGCATCCCTTTTCCTTTGCGATCCGGTACATACGCAGGACGGTATCTGCGTCCTCGTCGGGATAATTCATATCGTCTGCGTTGAGCTCGATGCCGACACCCGCCGCGGCGGCGCGGGTAAAGATGCGCTCCAGCTCGGCCTGGGGAATGGCGTTGAGGGTCGCAAGGTAGTTTTCGCGATCATCCTTCCAAATGAGGCCGCAGGTCAGATGCGCGAGACCGATCTTATGGAAGGGGAGATCCTGCGAAAGGAATACGTCCATGCGGTCGCACCATGCCTTGGCACGGGTCTCCGGGGTGGCGAGCTGCTCCTCGAAAAGTGTGAAGCCCTTCATATGGAAGTGAGTAAGGGGAAGGACGATGAAATCCATCTTTTCCATCATCTCACGGCTGATGCCGATGGTGTTGAAACGGTTCCATTCCGTCTCGCAGCCAAAGAGGAAGCGCACACCATCGGCCTGCGGCAGAGGGAGGGAGGCAAGCACATGCTCGGTGTTCTGCTTGGAATACCAGTTGCTGGCGCCGGGGATGCGCTCATCCCAGTAATGGTCGGCAATGCAGATGGTGGTGAACCCGTTTTTGACAGCATAGGCAAGCAGTGCCTCAGGGTTCTGCTCCGGGTCACGGGAACAGGAGGAGAGCTGGGAATGGATGTGCAGATCATTGTCGATGATATACTTCATAAATATTCTCCTTTATTCGTCGATGGCTTCGACGAGAAATGTCATGGGACGGAATCC
>JAFYLV010000046.1 GCA_017556885.1 Clostridia bacterium
CGATCCCCGGGATTCGGATACACTGGCAAAGAACATCCTGACCCTTGCCGGCGACCGCGAGCTTCGCGTCACCTTTGCCCGCTCACTTTATGACAAATGCCGCCGCCAGTACTCGCTGGACACCATGACCGCAGCTCAGGAGGAAATTTACCGTACCATTCTCCGCCGCGCATCCGCCCCCCACCGCCGTCGCTACGGCGTCACGGTCTGCGGTGCCTATGGCTTTGACAACGCAGGTGACGATGCGATTCTCGCATCCATCGTGCAGGATATGCGCACGATAGATCCGGATATTCCTTTAACCGTCATTTCCAAAAAGCCGGAGCAAACCCGCCGCACAACCCGATGCCGCAGTGTCTATACCTTCAACCTGTTCAAGATCCTGCATGCGCTGCGGCATTCCTCTCTTTATATCAACGGCGGCGGTACGCTTATGCAGGATAAGACCAGTACCAAATCACTTCTCTATTATCTCGCAACGCTGCGGCTCGCCCGTATGCTTGGCACCCCCGTCATGCTCTACGGCAGCGGTATCGGCCCCATCAGCCGTCCGAAAAACCGCCGCATCGCCGGTCGTATCCTCAACGCCTGCGCCGATGTCATCACCCTGCGTGACGAGGCAAGCTACAATGAGCTTCAAAGCCTTTCCGTTACCCGTCCCTTCATTGCGCTGACGGGCGATCCCGCCATCGGTACCGAGCCTCCGGCGGATACCCGCGTCAGATCCTTGCAGTTGGAGCATGACATCGACCCTCGGGCTCCCTACGCATGCGTGGCACTGAGAAGCTGGGAAGGTATGGACGATGCCGCCCGCAAAAACTGTGCCATCTTCTGCGACCTGCTTTCTAAGGAACTGGGAATGCAGGTGGTCTTTCTTTCCATGGCATATCCCAGGGATCTTGATTTTATGGACAGCGTTGCCGCTCAGATGGAAGTCTCTCCGCTCTCCGTCCGACGTCAGCTTTCCGTGCGTGACACCGTCGGTCTGATCTCAAAATCCTCCCTCGTCTTTGCCATGCGACTGCATGCGCTTGTTTTTGCCGTTTCGCAGAATGTTCCTGCCGTCGGCTTCAGCTACGATATCAAGGTCACTTCATTTTTGAAATATGCCGAAGCCCCCTTCGCTGCCGATCTTACAGAGAACGATCCCTATACGTTGCTTGATCTCTGCCGGGCGGCCATTGCAGCCGCCGGCGGTGCAAATGCAGATACGATCCGCAGCCGTGCGGATAAAAACAGGGCATATGCAAAGGTCCTTCTCGCCAAAGGCCGAAAGACCGACCCGCAGGAGCTTGCAAAATTGTAAGTATGCCTCTAAATGAAAGGAGTTTGCATGAAGCGTTTCTGGTTTGAACTTCGATCCTATTTTGCCGAGTGCGACATATCTCTCTTTCTCGCGGGGCTCATCTCCTCGCTCTATGGGCTTGCCCTGATTTACAGTGCCACCCGCTCTTACGGCTCGGACAAGTACTTCATTGTTCAAATCATTGGTATCGCTCTTGGCCTTGTTCTCTATTTTTTGATGACAATGCTCGATGTAGAGCAGATTTCCCGTCTATGGAAATGGCTCTTTGCCATAAATCTCATTTTCATCTCCTCTACGCTTTTTTTCGGCGTGGGTATGGACTCCACCGGCAACAACAGCTGGCTGCGCGTAACACTTGGAGGCTTCCAGATCGGTATTCAGCCGGGCGAAGTTGGAAAGATCCTGTTTGTTATGACGCTTGCAAAGCATATCCACCACATTGGAGAGGATATCAACAAATTCCGCAACATTATCCTTCTCGGACTGCATTTTCTTATCACCGCAGGCGTCCTCTTCATTTCCTCTGAGGATATGGGCATGACCCTATCCTATCTCTTTATCTTTACCATCATGCTTTTGGTTGCGGGGCTGAAGCTTCGCTGGTTTGGCGGTGCCATCGTGGCCTTTGCATCGGTTTTTACCGCCGCATGGAAGCTTGACGTCATCCCGACTTATATGCAGAAGCGCTTTCTTGCCGTGCTTGACCCAACGTTTGACATTACGGGTGTTGGCTGGCAAGCCTACTGCTCCAAAATCGCCATCGTCGGCGGAGGTCTGTTCGGTCAGGGCTACGGTCAGGGACTGCAGACACAAAGCGGAAGCCTTCCCGCAAAGCATACCGACTTTATCTTCTCCGTTGCCTGTGAGGAGCTTGGCTTTTTGGGCGCGTTGATCATTCTCGGTCTGATTTTCTTTATGATCTGCAAATGCTTTGCCGTTACCTTCCGACTCGGCGGCCGTTCCTATCTCGGCTCTCTTTCGGCCGGTGTCGGTGCCGTGCTTCTATTTCAGGTTCTCATCAACTGCGGCATGTGTCTCGGTATTATTCCCGTCATCGGTCTGACACTGCCCTTCTTCAGTTACGGCGGTACCTCGGTGATGACCATGTTCTTGGCTCTCGGCCTCGTTGCCAGCGCCCGGCGTTTCGGTGCCCAACCCGCCGGATTATCCAAATTCCGCTACTGATCCCGTTTCATTACCGTCTCTGGACTGCAGGACGGATAAATAAGGAGATTCCTATCATGATGATCGATGTACGTATGACCGTGCCGGATCCTGAGATTCTTCCCTTCAGCGGCACAAATCCTGACGGAGATACCATTTCCGTCAACGGAATGTATCTTGAATTCAACGGTAAGCCCTGGTATCCCATTATGGGCGAGATGCACTATTCCCGTTACAACGAGAATGAGTGGGCCCGTGAGATCCGCAAGATGAAGGCCGGCGGCGTGGAGATCGTTTCCAGCTACGTCTTCTGGATCCACCACGAAGAGGCAAAGGGCGAGTGGGATTTCAGCGGTTGCCGCGACCTGAAGCGTTTTATTGAAGTCTGCCGCGAAGAAAACGTCATGTGCTTCCTGCGCATCGGTCCCTGGCCCCACGGCGAGTGCCGCAACGGCGGCTTCCCCGACTGGCTGCAGGAGGAGCCCGGCGTCCGTCTGCGCTCCGACGATCCTCTGTATCTCGGTTATGTCAAGACCCTCTTTGAGAAGCTTGGCGATGCTGCCCGCGGCCAGATGTGGAAGGACGGCGGTCCCATCATCGGCGTACAGATCGAAAACGAATACAGCCATACCTACAAGAGCGAGCCCGACGGCGCAAAGCGCATGAAGAACATGGTCACCTATAAGCAGATGGCGATTGATGCGGGCTTTGACGTGCCCCTCTATACCGCCACCGCATGGGGCGGCGCTGCCTGTCCCGATCTGGTAACTCTCCCTGTGCTCGGATCCTACGTTGACGCTCCCTGGGGCCGTACCACCGCAGAAATGCCCGAAAGTGAAGCCTTCCTGCTGGTTCCCTGTCTCAATGACCCCAACATCGGAAGCGATCTTAAGTTGTCTCTTTCCGAAGCATTTACCTGCGATATCACCCGATATCCTTACATGACGGCTGAGCTCGGTGGCGGTATCCACTCCACGGAGCTGCGCCGCATCCTAGTTGATGCCCGCGACACCGCAGCACAGGCCATGTGCAAGTTCGGCGGCGGTGCAAACTGCCTGGGTTACTATGTCTACCACGGCGGCACCAACCCCGACGGCAAGCTCTCCACCCTGCAGGAATCCAAGGCTACCGGCTACCCCAGCGATCTCACCGTCAAGTCCTATGACTTTGACGCCATTCTCGGCGAATTCGGCATTCCTAAGGACAGCTACGGCTACACCCGCCGCATGCATATGCTCATCAAGACCTTTGAGGCGGAGATCTCCGCCTCCTACACCGTTGTTCCCGAGGATAGCTGCCGCGTGGCTGCCGATCTGGAAACCCTGCGCTATTCCGCCCGCCACAACGTTCGAAAGGACTGCGGTTTTGTCTTCATCAACAACCATGTCCGCAAGAGAACCTGTGCTGAACACAAGGATGTGGAGATCACCGTTCGCTGCAGCTCCGGCGATATCACCCTGCCGAAGCTCACCGTGCGGGATCACGACATGTTGATCCTTCCCTACAACATGGAGCTTGGCAGCGCAAAGCTCATCTCCACCAATGCAACTCCTCTCACCCGCCTTGGAAACCGTTGGTTCTTCTTTACCGATGACGAGCCTGTATACAACTTTGAGGGTGAG
>JAFYLV010000047.1 GCA_017556885.1 Clostridia bacterium
AAGACCCCAGAAGGCATAGCGCGTGACCTTACCTGACTTGGAGAGCAACTTCTTTTCGATCTTCTCCGCAATGGGGGCAAGCTTTGGGCGACGCCGGAACCAGTTGAATACGGGCCGGAGCAGAAAGAAAATGACCGGTACCGGTAGAAGATTCCCGATGATGCTGAGCAGGAAGCACTCCCAAACGGGAAGCCCAGCAATGCAACCGATGGGAATCGCGAGGCGAAGCTCCACAAAGGGGCACATGGAGATGACGAAAACCGCGATCTCCGGGCCAAGGCCGGATAGGGCATCAAAGAGCGTTTGTGCAAGTTCGTGCATAGTTTACCTCGCTTTCGGGAATTTACGGACTCTCGGAATGGCGCCGCCGGGGACCAACTTATACTGGTCGGTTTCGGGGGAGAGCTGGCGAAGATTTCGGACAACAAAGAGGCTGGTAAGCGCAAGCAGTACGGCGGTGATGAGAAGCAGCTGCTGAACGCTTCCCAAAGAAATGCCAAGAAGCTCGAAGGAAGCATCGCCCATAAAGGCTACATAGCCCGTGCCGGCAAGCTGACCAAGCAGGGATGCGGCGTTTACGATAATGGTATAGCAGGAAATGTAGTTGGTGCGGTCGGTCTCCGGGAGGTTTACATAGGCGAGATTTGCGATGGTGATATTATGGCCGACGCCGATGAAATGCTGGACAAAACGGACGATGGTCATCAGCCACAGATAGTTTGACCCGTTGACAAAGGCGTAGGGTAAATAGGTGACGCTGATGAGAATCGTACCCACCCAGAATACGGTAAACCAGGCGTAGCGGGATAGGCGCTTGCGCCAGTAGCCGGTAAAAATACCTAGGAAGGCAAGATAGCAGATGTTGACCACCGAAATATAGGTGTAGGACACTTTTGCGGTGTTCAGAAGATAATAGTTGTGGTTGGACGCGGTGAGGCCGATGGTGAAATAATAGAAGAGCACCACGAGCATGGTGAGGGCAAACTTTTTGTTCCGCAGACAAACGGTGACGATGTTGGACAGTTTCTGCTTTGGCGGCTCACCGTAGTCATATTCTTTGGGCAGGGAAAGACATACGGTCTCAAAGATTGCGAGGAAGAAGGCCGCGTAACGCAGAACGATGATGACGGTTTTTTCTGCGGGAGAACCGGACAGTGCATCGGCCACAAGGCTGCAGATGAGGGCGGAGCCGCAGGCGGCGATGTTTGTAACAATCTGGCTGACGGAAAGATAGCGCGCACGAACCTCATCAGGGATGTAACGAATGTGCCAGGATGTGTATGCCGGGGAAGAAATGGCATTCAGCATATGGCTGATAAAGGTAAGGATGATAAATGCGGTCACACGGGTAGTGTTGTCCTCAACAAAAACCGGAACGACGGTAATGCCGAGGATGGAGAAGGTGTAGTAAAAAATTCGCATGACTGCGAGGGGAATCCTGCGGCGGCGCATACGGCCGAAGAGCTTTGCGGAAAAAATGCAGAGCACGGCGGAAATATTGGGGATAAAGGCGATGATACCGGCGTTGACGATGTTGATATCATATGCCAGCAAAAATCCCGTGTAGAACACGCCGGCGGTGAGGGTGGATATAATCGCAGAAAGAAGAGATGCTCCGAGCATGGCCGCACGGGCAGCGCCGAAGGTATCCTTCAGATTGAAAATCGAGGGGCCGCGATTTGAAAAGCGCGAAAACAGTTTTTTCATAAAGCTTATCTTCCGTCCTCCGCAACACAGATGAGATCCTGTATCGCAGCATATTTCTTTTCTCCGATGCCGGAGACCTTCATGATGTCGGCGGGATCGTTAAAGGCGCCGTTTTGGGTGCGGTATGCGACGATCTGTGCGGCAAGTTTATCGCCGATGCCCGGAAGGGATGTGAGTTCCTCTGCCGTTGCGGTGTTAATATTCAGCCGGTAGGAAACTGCCGGCGTGGATGCGGGAGCGGCTGATAGGTTTGCCGATACCTCGACGGTTGGGCTCGGAGTGGGTGACGGTACATTTTGTTCGGGCAACAGGGCGATACCGCCGGGAATACCGTAACCGATGAGAAAACCGGCCGCAAAGCCAAGGAAAAGCACGGTGAGCGCGAGAGCGAAAATCTCCTGTTTTTTCATAGTTTGCTCCGGTGGTTGAATTCGGCCGAGAGGTCTGCTATAATACAACATACAGTTACTAATATCATAATACAGAACAGAGAACTTTGCAACCGTTTTTTGCGTATCCGCACCGGCTGCCGTCTGAATATTTTACAGTGAGGTCAACATGAAAAAGATCGTTGCGTTTTCCCTTGCTTTTCTTCTGCTGATTGGCATCGTTGCACCCGTGACGAGCTATGCCGCCGCACCCGATGTGACCGCGGAGGCGGTCTATGTGCTGGAGCAAAACTCAGGTAAGGTGCTCTATGAAAAAAATGCGGAGGCAAAGATGTACCCTGCCTCCACCACCAAGCTGATGACGGCATTGCTGGTGCTGGAGAGCGTAAAAAGTCCGGAGGATTATGATGAGGTCATCACGGCATCCACCGGCGCGGTTACCCATGAGAACCTCAGCGGCAACGGTTCCACCGCCGGTGTGCTGCCGGGAGAGAAGCTCACGCTGGACGAGCTTCTGCATTTTCTGCTCATTCAGTCGGCAAATGATGCCGCAAACGTTCTTGCGGAGCATGTTGCCGGCTCCGTCTCCCTCTTTGTGACCCAAATGAATGCCCGCGCCGCAGAACTTGGCATGTCGGGAACGAAGTATGTCAATCCGCACGGCGAACACAATGAAGGCCATTATACCACCGCGAAGGATCTTGCCATTCTCCTCTCGGAGATCGTAAAGCACGAGAAATACTGTGCCGTTGCTTCCACCCGACAGTACCGGAAGGAGCCGACCAACAAATATAAGCTGGAACGTATCTTTAACAACACAAACAAGCTGATAAATCCCAACTCAGCCTTCTACAATGAGAACGTGATCGCCGGAAAGACCGGCTTCACTACGCCCGCAGGCTATTGCCTTGCTACCTATGCGGAGAAGGACGGTTTGGAACTCATCGTCGTCACCATGAAATCCGCGAAAGATCCGGAGGTTAATGCCGGTTACCACTTCAATGATCAGACGGCTCTGTATAAGTGGCTTTTTTCCATCTATAAGAACATGCCCATTGTGCCTGCGGGGACGCCGGTGTGCGAGATCCCCGTCCGCCTTTCCGAGACGGCAGATACCGTGACGGTTCTGACCGTAGATGAGGTCTGCGCCGTTGTCAATACGGAAACCTACGATGAGGCTCTTGTATCGGTCGTTCCGCAACAGGCGGTAAAGGAACTGGTACTGGATGCTCCCGTTGCCAAAGGCCAGAAGGTCGGTTTGGCAGACGTTTATTACGACGGCCAGGCCGTCGGTACGGTTTCTTTAAGCGCGATCACAGGCGTGGAGCGTTCCGGTTGGCTGTATACCAAGGACCGTATCGGTGCTTTCTTTGCCCTGTGGCCGGTGCGTATCCTCATCCTGCTCCTTGTCATTGCTGCCGGTACGTGGATCTACCTGCGGGAACGCGCCGTTCGCCGCCGCAGAATGGAAAACCGTCTGCGCAGATATCGGTAAAATAATTTCTCTATACCTATTGCATTTTGCAATATAGTATGGTATAATATCGCGGTTAAAAAGGGGCGGTCCTCTGTCGCGTCACATTTTCTATTAGCGGCATGAACGTCTGCAGTGAAAGGAGGAACATTCATGGACCTCATTAAAGCGCTCACCGAAGAGCAGATTCGTACCGACCTTCCCAAGCTGGAAGTTGGTGCTACCGTTCGCATCCAGGTTAAGGTCAAGGAAGGCAACCGCGAGAGACTTCAGGCTTTCGAGGGTACCATCATCGCCATCAAGCATGGCGGCATCT
>JAFYLV010000008.1 GCA_017556885.1 Clostridia bacterium
CCCTCGTTACCATCACCGATGTCGCGGGCAACGCGATTTCCTGGGCCTCCGCCGGCGGACTCGGTTTCCGCGGCTCCCGTAAGAGCACTCCCTTTGCAGCTCAGACTGCTGCAGAGACTGCTGCCAAGGCTGCTATGGAGCATGGCCTGAAGTCCGTTGAGGTCTTTGTCAGAGGTCCCGGATCCGGCCGTGAGGCTGCCATCCGCGCTCTGCAGACCGTGGGTCTCGAGGTCACCATGATCAAGGACGTGACCCCCATCCCCCACAACGGCTGCCGCCCGCCCAAGAGACGCCGCGTCTAATTCAATCGGAGGTAATAGTAAATGGCAAGATATACCGGACCTTCCTGCCGCCTTTGCCGCAGAGAGGGTAAGAAGCTCTTCCTGAAGGGCGATCGCTGCTACAGCGAGAAGTGCGCTCTTGCACGCCGTCCCTTCGCCCCCGGTCAGCATGGCCAGGGCCGCGCAAAGACCAAGGAATACGGCCTGATGCTCCGTGAGAAGCAGATGACCAAGCGGTTCTACGGTCTGTCCGAGTCCCAGTTCCGCAAGTATTTTGAGATGGCCACCAAGAAGGATGGTGTCGTGGGTGAGAACCTGCTTATCCTCCTCGAGACCCGTCTCGACAACGTCGTTTATCGTCTCGGTCTCGCTATGTCCCGTGCCGAGGCCAGACAGCTCGTTCGTCACGCTCACTTCTCCGTCAACGGCAAGAAGGTCAACATTCCTTCCTACCTGGTGAAGGATGGCGATGTTATCGCTGTCCGTGAGAACAGCCGTTCCAGCGACAAGATCAAGGCCGTCATCGAGGCCAATGCATCCAAGCCCATGCCCGGCTGGCTGGAGTTCAATGCTTCCGCCTACGAGGGCAAGCTCGTTGCAATGCCCACCCGTGCGGACATCGACCTCCCGGTGGAGGAACACCTGATCGTCGAGCTGTATTCCAAATAATCCCTTTCGACGCAGTAGTCAGTGTTTGTTACTGAAAGAGGCGGCCTGAGGGCTGCCACACAAAGGGGGTAAAATTACATGATTGAAATGCAGAAGTCGACGCTGGAGTGCGTTGATTCGGCGGCGGACGGTTCCTACGGCAAGTTTGTCATCGAACCTCTCCAGCGCGGCTACGGAGCAACGCTTGGAAACTCTCTGCGCAGAGTGCTCCTTTCCAGTCTCCCCGGTACGGCTGTGACCAGCATTAAAATCGGTGGCGTACAGCATGAGTTCTCCACCGTTCCCGGTGTGAAGGAAGACGTGATGGAGATCGTTCTGAACGTGAAGTCCGTCATTGCTAAGCTCCACTCTCCGGGTGTCAAGATCACCTATATCGAGGCGGAAGGCCCCTGCGATATTACTGCCGGCGACATCATCGGTGACAGCGAGGTTGAGATCCTCAACCCCGACCTGCACATTGCAACGCTGGCAGAGGGCGCACACTTCTCTGCTGAACTGACCTTTGCCCATGGCTTTGGTTACGTCTCCGCCGAGAAGAACAAGCCCGCCCAGTCCGTCATCGGACTGATTCCCGTTGACTCCATTTTCACGCCGATCCTCAAGGTCAACTATACGGTCGAGAACACCCGCGTGGGCAATGTTACCGACTTTGACAAGCTGACCCTGGAGGTCTGGACGGATAAGACCATCGCCGCAAGCGAAGCAGTTTCTCTTTCCGCTCGGATCCTGACGGAGCATCTGCAGATTTTCGTCAATCTCTCGGAAGATCTCGGCACCTACCAAGTGGTCGAGCATACGGATGAGAATACCAATTCCGTTATGGATATGACCATCGAGGAACTGGACTTCTCGGTCCGCTCCTTCAACTGCCTCAAGCGCGCCGGTATCAACACCGTGGGCGACCTTGTCAGCAAGACGGAGGACGACATGATGAAGGTTCGTAACCTCGGCCGTAAGTCCCTGGAGGAAGTGCTCAACAAGCTGGTCGCCATGGGCTTATCCCTTTCCAAAGAAGAAGAGTAGTCGCATAAGGAGGAAATAGACAATGCCCGGGACCCGTAAATTGGGCAGACCCACCGATCAGCGCATGGCTATGCTGCGCGCTATGGTGACCTATCTGCTGGAGAACGGCAAGATCGAGACGACCGTCGCCCGTGCCAAGGAGGTTCGCTCCCTGGCCGAGAAGATGATCACCCTCGGTAAGACGAAGGAGAACGTCCTCAGCGCCAAGCGCCAGGCCCTTTCCTTCATCACCAAGGAAGACGTCGTCAAGAAGCTGTTTGATGAGATCGCACCCAAGTATGCCGACCGTAACGGCGGTTATACCCGCATCATCAAGCTCGGCACCCGTCGCGGCGACAACGCCGAGACCGCTCTGCTGGTGCTCATCTAAGTCCAATCTGCAGCCCCCTCACCGGGAGACCGGTGAGGGGGTTTTTGTTTTGAAGCGACTGACGATGTATCGTATATCCGATAAACAAATTCAACGAATTCCCTTGAAGAAATCCGCGGGATATTGTACAATATAAAAAAGTATATATGTTCGTATGTCATGCCCGTGCGGAGACACTGCTGCGCGGCGGAAGGAGTAGAATATGAAGCTGATCAACGAAAAAGGCCGTCTCTTCGGTATTATTAATCCGGTTGACCTTGTCATCCTGCTTGTTATCCTGCTGGCGGTGGGCGGCATCGGCTGGAAGGTGCTGGGCGCGGCAGAATCCAAGGCAGAGACCGACCTTGTTAATGCTACGGTCGTTGTGCACATCCGCGGTGCTATGAACGAGGTGGTCGAAGGCATTGAAAAGGCGGATCCTGTGGGCCAGACGCTTCTTTCCAACAATGCAACCACCCAGGCGGTGATCAAGTCGGTTGCTTACACCGATTATGTTGCCGTCGGTGTCAACGACGATGGACAGCACGTGATCACTACGGACCCCATGCGCAAGGATATTTTCTTTACCATCACGGCCCCTGTGGACCGTGCCAGCAACGCACCTTCCATTGGTGTGCAGGAGATCCGTGTGGGTGCGACCTTCTCTGTCAAGACCAAATATATCCACATGAACGGAACCATTGAATCCATCGTTTACGACGAGATCGCAGCCGCACAATGAGTTTGCTTGACCGTATTATTTCGGGCTGCTTCCCCGTGCGCTTCTGCCGGTGGCTTGCCTCCTTCTGGGAAACAAGCCTTGCGGGACGGTTTGCTGCGGCGGTGGCCGCCTCGTGGAGCACTTCTGTGGCGGGACAACTGTGGGACCGACTGCTCGATGCGGAATCCCATGTGCCCGGCTCCCTGTATGACCGGCTCGTGGGCCGGCTGCATCGCGGCGCCCGGCATTTTGGCGCGTTCCTGTCGGTGCAGATGCGACATTCCCTTTTTGTCCGGTTGGGTAAGACGGTGGCGGCGCGCTTTGGCGGCGTCTTTTCCCAAAGCCTCGTTGGCCGTGGGCTGAAGGCCTTCGGCTTCCGCCGTATGCTCATTACTGCCTTTGTTCTCTATCTGCCGCTGGACGTTATTCTGCGGGATTATATCGGCTTTGATCTGCTCTCCTCCCTGTGGGACGAGGCCTTTCTGTGCCTGTGCGTGGCCTACTGCATCTGGCGGCGGCTTTTCCGCCGTGTGCCTCGCCGCACCTGCACCACGCCGCTGGACAGTCCGGTGCTTCTCTATCTTTCCCTCGGCGTGTGCCTTCTGTTTGTGGTCTCGCCGGATTTCTCCATCGCCCTTGCGGGCTGGCGCGCGGTTTTCCAGTATATGCTGTGGTTCTTCGTGCTGACCCGCCTCTTTGAGAGCGATGCAGATCTGGACTGCTTCTTTGGTGCGGCAGCGGTGATGATCACGGTGCTTGCCCTGCACGGCATTTACCAGTACGCGATCGGTGTGGAGATCCCCGCCGGCTGGACCACCAGCACGGAGGTCGGCGTTCGCACCCGCGTTTTCAGCATTACCACCAGCTGCAACATTTTTGGATGCTTGCTGGTCATGTTTGCGCCGCTGGTGGCAAGCTTTGCGTATACAAGCAAGCGCCTGTGGCAGAAAACTCTTGCCTGGGCGGCGGTCGGAACGGTTTGCCTTGCGCTTCTGTTTACCTTCTGCCGCGGAGCCTGGCTTGCGATGATGGCGGCGGTGGTACTCTTTGCGCTGTTGACCGACCGGCGAATCCTCGCCGCTCTCGGCGCCTGCGTGCCGGTAGTCACTATGGTGCCCTCGGTGGCAAACCGCATAGTTTATCTCTTCACGCCGGAGTTTGCCCATGCCAGTGCCGTGGGTGGCCGCACCCTGCGGTGGGATTTCGGCATGCAGCTCTTCCGCGAAAACCTGCTGACCGGATTCGGTCTCGGCCGCTTTGGCGGTGCGGTTGCCATGCAGAACCAGACGCAGGAAGAACTTACGTATTTTTATTTGGATAATTATTATCTTAAGGTCATGGCAGAGGAGGGGCTTTTCGGCATCCTCGTTTTTGCCGGACTTCTTGCCGCCATTCTGCTCTTTGGCCTGCGGGGACACCGCAAGCTTGGCCATCCGCGCAGTGCGCCTGCGGTGCGCAGCGCCGCGCTGCTTTCCGGTATGGTGGGCGTGATGGTGCATATGTATACGGAAAGTATTCTCGAAGTTCCCTATATGAACGCCTATTTCTGGGGCTTTGCGGCGGTGCTTGACTATCTCTGCTTCGTGCGCGGTAAGGCACCCCTGCCGATGGGCAAAAATAAAGGTAAATAAATCACGGAGGATATATATATGGTAGACAAGAAAAAGGCCATTGAAACGGCCCTTGCGCAGATCGAAAAGCAGTTTGGTGCCGGCTCCGTCCAGCGCCTGGGTGAAAACCGTGCCCTGAAGGTGGATGCGATCCCCACGGGCTCCCTCGGACTGGACCTTGCTCTCGGTATCGGCGGCGTGCCCCGCGGACGTATCGTCGAGATCTACGGACCGGAATCCTCCGGTAAGACCACCGTTGCGCTGCACATCATCGCCGAGGCGCAGAAGGCCGGCGGTGAGGCCGCGTTTATCGATGCGGAGCATGCGCTGGATCCCGCCTATGCCAAGGCCCTCGGCGTGGACATCGACAGCCTCCTGGTTTCTCAGCCCGATAACGGCGAGCAGGCCCTGGAGATCACCGAGGCGCTGGTGCGCTCCGGTGCCATCGACGTCATCGTTGTGGACTCCGTTGCCGCGCTCGTGCCCCGCGCCGAGATTGACGGCGAGATGGGCGACGCCTTCGTGGGCGTTCTCGCCCGCCTGATGAGCCAGGCCATGCGCAAGCTCGCCGGTGCCATCTCCAAGTCCAACTGCTGCGCCATCTTCATCAACCAGCTGCGTGAGAAGGTGGGCGTCATGTACGGAAATCCCGAAGTTACCACCGGTGGCCGCGCGCTGAAGTTCTATTCCAGCGTGCGTATGGACGTGCGCCGTGTGGAAGCTCTGAAGGTCAACGGAAACTTTGTGGGCAACCACACCCGTGTCAAGGTTGTTAAGAATAAGGTCGCGCCTCCCTTCCGTGAGGTCGAGTTCGACATCATGTACGGCGAGGGTATCTCCAAAACGGGCGAGCTGGTGGACGTCGGCGTCAAGACGGGCATCGTCCGCAAGTCCGGCTCCTGGTTCTACATCGGCGAGGAGCGTATCGGACAGGGCCGCGACAATGCAAAGCTCTTCTTTGAGCAGCATCCCGAGGTGGCGCGTCAGGTGGAGCAGCAGATCCATGCGGCGCTCTCCTCCGATAAGGTCGAGGTGGAGCCCACTGCGCCCGCGCCCGAGGCACCCCGTGCCGCTGCGGCACCGGCAGGCGCACCCATCTCCGTCATTGCGGATGATTTTGAGGAATAATGCCACTGACTGTGGATAAAATGTCCCCTGCAAAGCGCGGGGGAGCGATACTCCTGCATCTTTCCGACGGTTCCGTCACCCGGCTTTCGCCGTCGGCGGTGGTGGAGCTTGGGATCACTGCGGGCTGCGAGATCGGGGAAGAGATGCGCGCGGAGATCGATGCGCTGCGCATCTCCGAGCAGACGAGAAAAACCGCGGTAAACATTATTTCTGTCACCTCGGTATCCTCTGCGGAACTCAAAAAGCGCCTTTTGCGCAAGGGTTACCCGGAAGGAGAGTGCGAGGCCGCCGTCGGCTGGCTTTGTGACCTCGGCGTGCTGGACGATGCCGTCTTTGCCGAGGGGCTTGCTGCAAAATATGCCGATGCGGGGACCTCCCTGCGGGCGGCGGCGGAGAAAATGCGGGAAAAAGGCGTGCCGAGGGATCTCATCGAGGCCGCGCTCGCGGATTATCCCGACCCGGACGGCGCACTGGATCACCTTGTGGCGAAGGCGCTGCGGGGACGCGAGCCCGGACGGGAGACGCAGGCGAAGATCATCGCCTCTCTGGCCCGGAAGGGCTTCCGGTATGAAGATATCCGCGCGGCGCTGCGCCGTGCCTGCCCCGAAGGGGCGGACGACGGCTGCGCGGAGGCATAGCAACCAAAGGAAAGGATACAATTCCAACCATGGCTAAACGAATCGGGCTCATCTCTTTGGGATGTGCAAAAAATCTGGTGGATTCCGAGCAGATGCTCAGCGTGCTCGCGGATGCCGGATACGAATTTTCCGACAACCTGGACGAATGCGACGGCGTCCTGGTCAATACCTGCGGCTTTATCGATGACGCGAAGAGCGAGGCCATCGAGAACTTCCTGGAGCTTGCCCAGCTCAAGGAAGAGGGAAAGATCCACGCCATCGTGGCGGCGGGCTGCCTTGCGGAGCGCTACCGCGAAGAACTTCGCGCAGAGATTCCGCAGATCGATGCTCTGCTTGGCTGCGGAAGCTACGACCGCGTGGCGGAGGCCTTTGATGCGGTTTTTGCCGGTGACACGGCATTTGCCCGCTTTGAGGCGCTGGATGCGCCCGTGCGGGAGACCTCCCGCATTCCCTGCACCCCGCATTACACGGCCTATGTCCGTATCGGTGAGGGCTGCGACAACCGCTGCAGCTACTGCGTGATCCCCTCCCTGCGGGGTCCCTACCGTAGCCGCAAGCCGGAGGCCGTTCTGCAGGAGTGCCGCGAACTTGCCGAGGCAGGCGCAAAGGAGCTTATCATCATCGCGCAGGATATCACGAAATACGGCACCGATCTCGACGGAGATTATCTGCTGCCGGAGCTGCTTGACGATATCTGCCGCATTGAGGGCCCGGAATGGGTCCGTCTGCATTATCTCTATCCCAACGGCGTCACCGAGAAGCTGATGGACTGCATCGAGCGGAATCCGAAGATCGTCCGCTATCTTGATATCCCCATCCAGCATATCTCCGAAAAGATCCTCTCCCGCATGAATCGCCATCACACCGGCGCGGAGACCCGTGCGCTTTTCCGGACACTGAAGGAGCGCTTCCCCGATATGGTGCTGCGCACCAGCGTGATGGTCGGCTTCCCCGGCGAGACCAAGAAGGACTTTGACGAGCTGATGGCATTCCTGCGCGAGTATAAGCTGCAGCGTGCCGGTGTCTTTGTCTTCTCTCCGCAGGAGGGAACGGAGGCGGCGAAGCTGGACGGAAAGGTCGGAAAGCGAACCGCACAGCGCCGTGCGGAGCTGGTCAGTGAGCTGCAGGCTGAGATCATGGAGGCCGAGAGCGAGAAGCTGGTGGGGAAGACCCTCACGGTGCTCTGCGAGGGCTTCGACCGCTACGCCGAGGTCTTTTACGGCCGGACCTATGCCGATTCGCCCGAGGTGGACGGAAAGGTCTTCTTCTCCGCAGAGGATAAGCCGGCTCCCGGTGACCTTTGCCGGGTATACATAGAAGAGGTCATGGACGGTGATCCCGTCGGTGTCCGCCGGGAGGAAAGTGAGGAATAAAAATGAACCTTCCCAATATACTTACGATTTTCCGCATGGCGATGGTGCCCGTCTTTATCGTTTTGATGCTGCTGGATATGCCTCTTTTGGCGCTGATCGTTTTTGCCGTGGCCTCCATCACAGATAAGCTGGACGGCTATCTTGCCCGCAAGAACAACCAGGTCACCGTTTTCGGCAAGTTTATGGATCCCCTGGCCGACAAACTGCTGGTCATGAGCGCGTTTTTGCTTTTCCAGCATCTCGGCATGATGCACGTTGTTTTTGTCTTTATCATTCTTGCCCGGGAGTTTATCATCACCTCTCTGCGCGTGCTTGCCATCGAGGCCGGTATCGTTCTGTCTGCAGGTATATCCGGCAAGATCAAGACTGCCGTGCAGATGACCGCCCTCTGTCTGATGCTGGGTGTTGCCTGGCTGTCGGAGAGCCTCATTCCCGGCCTCCCCGCAAAGCTTATCTACGATGTCTGCTCCTGGGCGATGCTCGCCGTTACCGTCTGGTCCGGCGCGGATTATATCTGGTCTCAGCGTGCGCTGTTTGATCCTAACAGAAAGTAAGAGGTAGCAAAAAAATGCCGAACATTGGTGAAATCGATAAAAATCTGAAGGTGGAAACAACCCTCAAGGACGTGGACGATATTCGGTTCTATGACGTCCGTAATGCCCCTTTTGAGCTCTACGGCCTTGCCCAGAAAACGGTGGGAACCCGCTTTGCCCGAATGCCGGAGGCCTTTGCGGAGCAGGTCAGCAAGAACGTACAGGTGCTGAACCTGCATACGGCCGGCGGCCGCGTGCGTTTCTCCACCGATTCCCGGTATATTGCCCTGAAGGTCGTTTGGTCCGGCCAGAGCCGCATGAGCCACATGCCCCTGACCGGCCAGTGCGGCTTTGATATGTATATCGACGAAGGCTCCCGCAGCCGCTATCACACCACCTTTACCCCCGGCAACAACTGCGACGCGGGTTATGAGTCCGTCGTGCGCTTTGAGACCCGGGAGATGCGCTCCTTCACCATCAACTTCCCCCTCTATAACGGTGTGGATGCCCTCTATATCGGTCTGCAGGAGGATGCGGAGGTCGCCGGCGGCACAAAATATGCCTATGACCGTCCGGTGGTCTACTACGGCTCCTCCATTACCCAGGGAGGATGCGCATCCCGTCCCGGCAACTCCTATCAGGCTATCCTTTCCCGTATGTTCAACGTGGACCATATCAACCTTGGCTTCTCCGGCAGTGCCCGCGGCGAGATCTGCATGGCGGATTATATTGCCGAACTGGATCCGCTGGTCTTTGTTCTGGACTATGATCACAACGCACCCAATGAGGAACACTTGGTGAAAACCCACGAGGTTTTCTTCCGCCGCTTCCGTGAGCTGCGTCCGGACACCCCTGTGATCATGGCAAGCTCTGCTATTCCTTATTGGGAAAACCGCCGCGCCGTCGTTTTCCGCACCTACGAAAATGCCATGCGCGCAAAGGACAGAAAGGTGGCCTTTGTGGACGGACAGGCGCATTTCACCGGCGTTTATGC
>JAFYLV010000048.1 GCA_017556885.1 Clostridia bacterium
CCAGGAGCCGAGCACCACGGGTATGGACAAAAAGAGCCAGAGGGTGACGGCATACATGGGATGTCGCACGATGCCGTACAAACCGGTGTCCACCACCTGCTGTCCCTCCTGCACTTCCACCGTGCGGGAGAGATAGGCGTTCTCGCGCATGACCTCGGCATAGAGGGCATAGGAGATGAGAAGCACCGCAGATGCGAGGATGATCGCCCACGGGGGGACGGATGACCATCCAAAGCGGTGATCCAGTCCGGCGACGACAAAGCCTGCGATGAAAAGCAGCGCCGAGAGGGCAAGAACGCCCTTTTGCGCGCCTTCTTTTTCCTTTGCATTGAGCCGCTTTTCGAGAAGTGTGGGGGATTTTACAAAGAGTACGGCGCCGAGGATGAGCATCGGCACGAACAGAAGCCCGATAAAGCGCCAGCCGCCGGGATAGGCGAGGGTGCCGGCAGGCAGAAAGAGCAGCGCCACTACCAACAGAAGACCTGCAACAAATTTCTCGATCGCGTGGAAGAGAAGTTTCATAACATCCTCCAAAGGCTTGGTTTATGCCCCGCCGGCGGTGGATTTTTTCTCCTTGCCGTCCAGAAGCAGGGCGCGCAGGGTCTCCGCATCCCGGGCGGCGAGGGCATCCCGGTATTCGTAGAGATGGGTGATGAGCACATCCACCTCGTGGGTGAGAAAGTCTGCATCGTCGAGAAAAAGCTCTGTCCACATGTCCTCGTCCAACCGGGCAACACGGGTCATATCCCGGAAGCTGCCGGCGGAAAAGCCCCGGCGGCGCTGGGCCTCCGGCGATTTGACGTAGGCCGAGGAGGTGATGTGCGCAAGCTGCGAGGTGTAGGCGATGATGCGGTCGTGCTCCTCGGGATCAGAGAAGGTGACGGAGGCAAAGCCGATGTCAAGGAAGAAGGCCTTCATGCGCTCTAAAAGCTGTGCGCTGTGGCTTTCGTCGGGGGTGAGGATCATGGATGCCCCGTCAAAGAGGGTGGAGGTGGCGTTGACGAAGCCGCCGCGTTCCTTGCCCGCCATGGGATGTCCGCCAAGATAGGTGAAGCCGTGGGCCGCGGCAAGCGGGGCGAGGGCTGCCGCAGGCCGCCGCTTGACACCGCAGAGATCGATGAGAACGGCATCGTTTGCGATTTCCTCCGCGTGCTGCTCCGCCCAAAGTATAGCGGCGCCGGGGCGCAGGGCGAGAAAGACAAGCTCGCAGGCGGGGAGGTTGTCGGGCGTGAGCTCGCCGTCGATGGCACCGCACATGCGGGCCATCATCAGGGTCTCGCGATCAAGATCGGCGCCGAAGACCTCGTGAGAGGTCTTTTCTTTAATGCTTTTGGCCATGGAGCCGCCGATGAGCCCCAGACCGACAATGGCGATCTTCATTTATTCCGCCTCCTGTGTTTTCAGAAAACCGTGCAGACCAAGGAGCCTGTCCGCAAGCCCGGCAAAGGCCTCCGGCCGCAGAGACTGGCTTCCGTCGCAGAGGGCGTGCGGCGGGTCGTTGTGCACCTCGATGATGAGGCCGTCGGCGCCGCCGGCCACGGAGGCCGCCGCAAGGGCGGGCACCAGCGCCGATTTGCCGGCGGCGTGGCTCGGATCGACGATGACAGGCAGGTGGGTGAGCTTTTTCAACACGGGAACGGCACTGATATCCAGTGCGTTGCGGGTGTAGGTCTCGAAGGTGCGGATGCCGCGCTCACAGAGGATGACCTTTTCGTTGCCGCCGGCCATGACGTATTCCGCGCTCATCAGCCATTCCTCGTAGGTGGCGGACATGCCGCGCTTGATCATCACCGGCTTATCCTGACGGCCGAGCTCCCGCAGGAGGTTGAAATTCTGCATATTGCGGGCACCCACCTGAATGACGTCCACATCCTCAAAGAGGGGAAGCTGGGAAAGATCCATCAGTTCCGTCACGATGGGGAGCCCCGTTTCCCGCTTTGCAAGAGAGAGCAGGCGAAGTCCTTCCTCGCCGAGTCCCTGAAACGCGTAGGGGGAGGTGCGGGGCTTGAAGGCACCGCCGCGCAGCATGGTCGCGCCCGCGGCCTTGACTGCCCGCGCCACGGCGAGGATCTGCTCCTCCGTCTCCACCGAGCAGGGGCCCGCCATAAGGGTCAGATTTCCGCCGCCGATCTGCGTGTTTCCCACGGGGATGACGGTGTCCTCGGGGTGGAACTTGCGGTTTGCGTTCTTATAAGGCTCCTGAACGCGCTTGACCTCCTCCACGATGTCCAGCGCGGAGATGATGTCCATATCCAGTGCGGAGGTGTCGCCCACAAGGCCGAGAATGCGGTGGGAGGCGCCTTCACTTTCATGCACGGTAATGCCCTTGTCGGAGAGCCACGCAACAAAGCTTTCCAGCTGCCGGGGATTGGGATTGGTTTTCAGAATGACGATCATGGTTTTCTACCTCCGGAAAAAATAAAATCCGCCGCCGGGTTTTTCCGGCAGCGGATGAATTCGGTTTTTGCAAACGGGATACCGTTATGCGCCTACCTTTTTGCCGCACCGGAAAAAGCCTTGCCGTAATCATACGCAAAGCCGTAATAATATCCGTAATAGCAGGCGCGGTAAGTCATGGACGGTTTCCTCGTGTGGGATTTATGCTTTCTAGCATAGCACAATCCCTGTAAAAAGAAAAGGGGTTTTACGAAAAAAGTTTTTTGCGGAGCGGCGGTTCTTGAAAATTTTTCAAAAAGGGGGTACAATATGGAAAAGACTGTATGTTCGTTTCCCCTGAAAGGAGTTTTTGAAACATGAGCGAAACAAGACAGGGAAATCTTTCCGTCAACAGTGAAAATCTGCTGCCGATCATTAAAAAATGGCTCTATTCCGAACAGGATATTTTTATCCGTGAGCTGGTTTCCAACGCAAACGACGCCATCGCAAAGCTGCGCGGCCTTGCGGGCATCGGCGAGGCGGAGATCGCAGAGGACGAGAAATTCCGTATCGATATTTACACCAACCGCGAGACCGGCGAGCTGCGCATTGCCGACAACGGTATCGGCATGACCGCCGAGGAGGTGGAGAAGTACATCAATCAAGTGGCCTTCTCCGGTGCGAAGGATTTTCTGGAGCAGTATAAGGACAAGTCTGCCGACGCGCAGATCATCGGCCATTTCGGTCTCGGCTTTTATTCCGCCTTTATGGCGGCGGATCTCGTCACCATCGACACCCTTTCCTTCCGCCCCGGCGCGGAGGCGGTGAGATGGCAGAGCGGCGACAGCGCAAGCTTTGAGATGGGCCCCTCCGACCGCGAGACGCGCGGCACCTGCATCACCCTGCATATGGCGGAGGATAGCCGCGAATATCTGGAATACGGCAAGCTGCACGGCGTGCTGCTGAAATATTTCCGTTTCCTGCCCTATGAGATCTATCTGCACGACGCCGCGATCGCTCCGAAGGAGGGCGAGGAGGCACCCGAGGAGAAGCCGGTCAACTGTGAGCCTCTGTGGAACAAAAAGCCCTCGGAGTGCACCGACGAGGAATACAAGCAGTTCTACCACGAGGTCTTTACCGATTTCTCCGATCCGCTATTGTATGTGCATCTGAATATCGATTATCCCTTCCGCCTGCGGGGTATTCTCTATTTCCCGCGGATGAAAAACGAGATGCAGAACATGGAGGGCGAGGTCAAGCTCTACTGTAATCAGGTTTTTGTGGCGGACAATATCAAGGAGGTCATCCCGGAGTATCTGCTGCTCTTGAAGGGTTGCATCGACTGCCCGGATCTGCCGCTGAACGTTTCCCGCAGCTTCCTGCAGAGCGATGCCACCGTGCAGCGCATCTCCGCCCATATCTCCAAGAAGGTCTCCGACCGGCTGTGCTCCCTTTTTGATAAGGAGCGGGAGACCTACTGCGCCGACTGGAAGGACATCAATCCCTTTGTGAAGTTCGGCTGCCTGCGGGACGAGAAGTTCTACGAGCGCATGAAGAAGGCGCTCATCTTCGAGACCATCGGCGGCGAATTTAAGACGGTGGACGAATATGTGGAAGCACTGCCCGCGAGGGAGACCGAGGGCGACCGCCCGGCGGAAAAGAAGGTCTACTACGTGACCGATCCCGTGCAGCAGGCGGCATACATCGAGCTCTTCAAGGAAAAGGGTATTGCTGCGGTGGTGCTCGATCAGTATATCGATACCTATTTTATCTCCTTTATGGAGAGCAAAACCCCCGGTCTGCGCTTTATGCGCATTGACTCCGACCTGTCGGATCTGTCCGGGGAGGGCGGTACGGACGTGACCGCTGCGGAAGAGCTTTTCCGCAGCCTTGAAGAGGGCATAAAGGTGCGCAGCGAGGCGCTGCCTGCCGGTGCTATGCCTGCGGTCATCCTGCAGTCGGAGACCTCCCGCCGCTTCCGGGAGATGAGCCGGATGTACGGGCAGGATCCGTCGGTCTTCCCGACGGAGGAGGAGCTGGTGCTCAATGCCGCATCGCCCCTCATCACCGCCCTTGCCGGTATGGCAGGCGATGAAGCCCGCCGCGAGGATGCAGAGCTGCTTGCCCGGGAGATCCGCGACCTTGCAAAGCTCAACCAGGCACCGCTCACGGCGGAGCAGATGAAGGAATTCACCGCACGCACCCTGTCCATCCTCAGCCGCATTGCGGAAAAATAACGAAAACATCCCATAGGGAGGAGAAATAGCCATGAGAAGCATTATTTTTGACACCGATATCGGTCCCGACTGCGACGACGTCGGCGCGCTGGCCATGCTGCACAACTTTGCGACGGCAAAACGCTGCCGCATTGCTGCCGTCACCCATTGCACCTCCAATCCCTGCGGCGCGGGCTGCGCCGATGCGGTCAACCGTTGGTACGGCCGGCCGGAGCTCCCCGTGGGCACGAGCAAGCGCCCGGATTTTCTGCGGGAGCATGAGAAGTATAACCGCTATATTATGGAGCATTACGACAACCGCTTCACCCGTCGTCAGCCCGAGGATGCGGTGCGGGTGCTGCGCCGGGCGCTGGCCGAGGCGGTGCCCGATTCGGTCATCATTTGCGCCGTCGGCCCCCTGAACAACCTCTCCGAGCTGCTGGACTCCAAGACGGATGCTATCTGTCCCATGTCCGGCCGAGAACTGATCGAAAGCCGCGTTCACCGGCTGGTGACCATGGCAGGCAGCGAGACCTTCGGCGAGTACAACGTAGCCTGCGACGTGGATGCGGCGCGCAACGTGCTCGAAAACTGGCCGGGCGAGATCTGGGTATCTCCCTTTGAACTGGGCTGCGGTGTTATGACCGGCGGCTTCCGGGAGCGCCTGTCTGAGGATCACATCGTCTGCAAGGCCTATGAGCTTTATACCGAGAGCGGATTCCGCGACAGTTGGGATCTGACTGCCGTCTGGGCGGCCGCCATGGGCGAGGGCCCCATTTTTTCTCTGTCTGCCCCCTGCAGCCTGAAGATCGATGAGAAGGCGGTCATGAATGTTACGGAGACGGAGGAGGGCAACGCCCGCATTCTTCGTGCCGTGGCCGATAAGGAGACCATCGCCCGGACGCTGGATTCCGTCATCGACGGAACATATTGCTATTAAGGAGCGTAAAAATCAGATGAAGATCGGTTACAGCGGCGGTCTGCGGTGGATCGAGACCGCAGCAAAGCTTGGATATGATTATTTCGAGACGGGTGTTGCGGATATTGCCGCCCTCTCCGACGAGGCATTTGCGGAGGCAAAGGCAAACGTGGCTGCGGCGGGGATTCCCTTGCTGGCAGGCAATGCGACCTTCCCCAAGGCAACGCCTCTGGCAGGTCCGGAGGTGGACATCGGCGCAACGGAACGCCACCTGCGCCATGCCTTCCGCCGGATGGCGGAGCTTGGGTGCCGCATCGTGGTCATGGGCAGCGGAAAACGCAGAGAATACCCCGAGGATTTCCCCCGGGAGACGGCGATGCGTCAGCTTGCACTTGCGGCAACGCTCATGGGTGAGATCGCGGCGGAAAACGGCATGGTCGCCGTTATGGAGCCGCTGTGCCGCAAGGAAACAAACCTCATCAACACCGTCGCCGAGGGCGGCGAATTTGTGGAGCAGGTCGCCTGTCCCGGATTCCTGCTGCTTGCCGACTATTATCACATGGCCGCAGACTCCGAGGGCGTGGAAGGCTTGAAGACCTACGGAAAGCTTCTGCGCCATGCACACATTGCCGAGCCGGAGGGGCGTGGCCCTGTTCCGACGGGCAGCGATGCCTGTGATCCCTTCTTCGCCGCGCTCAAAGAGATCGGCTATACGGGAATGCTCTCCTTTGAGGGTATCATGCCCAAGGAAGGAACGGAGGAGGCCATGGCGGAGACCCTGGTAAGCCTGCGCCGGTTTGCGGAAAAATACGGTCTGTAAGGGATAAAAGAAAGCATTTCGGCACATCCTATGCCCGAAGATCAAAAGGGCAAGGAGGATATGTCAATGATGAAGGGCTTTGTCACGGGGATGTTCGCGGGCGTTGCTGCGGGAATGGCCGCGGGGATGCTCATCGCACCCATGACCGACCGGAATATGCGTGCCTTCAAAAAGAACGCAAATAAGACCATGCGTGCCATGGCTGACCTTGCGGAAGGCATGGGTATCGGGGCAAAATGAATGAGAAAAGCGGCTGCCTGCAAAAGCGGGCAGCCGCTTTTTTATGGGAATCAAAATTGAAAAAGGGTGCGAAATGTGCTATACTTTCCATGTGATCTGCGAATAACTCCCCAA
>JAFYLV010000049.1 GCA_017556885.1 Clostridia bacterium
CAAACCGACATGTTTTTTCTCATCAAGGGGTGCATCCGTATCAAATCCTACACCGTCATCCGTAACCGCAACACAAAAATGGGTCGGAGTTTCATACGAATGGATCTTAACAGTTCCGCCGGTTTCCAGGCGCATCAGGCCGTGCTTGATCGCATTTTCCACAAGGGGTTGCACAGACAATGCAGGCAAAACGAACGCGGTCGCTTCCACATCGTATTCAATACACATATCCGGGAAGCGCACCTTTTCAATATTGATATAATGCTCAACATGTTTAAGTTCTTCTGCAAAGCGAATGGGCGTCACACTGTCAAGCTCGCTGAAATTGCCCCGGAGATACAGGCTGAAGTTTCGTACAAGTTCAAATGCCTTTTGGGGGTCTTTCAGACACATCCGCTCAATGGTTCCGAGCGTATTGTAAATAAAATGCGGCTGGATCTGCGAGAGCATGATCGAAATGCGGCTTTCCTTCAGTTCCGCCTCTACCATGTTCTTCTCCGCCTGCAGGCGGCTTCTTTGCAGTTCCAGTTCCTTTGCTTTTGCTGCAGCGTTAATATTTCCGGGGATCAGACGAAGCACCAAAAACAAAGCGGCAATAAACAAAGCAAAGAATATATATTTGGAAACCGAACCACCCACCCAAAAGCCAGCGGCAGTCGCAACCGCATCTGTCTCAAATGCAAGCACCAGCATCGCCAAACCAATGGGAAGCCAGCGTTCCTTTTTGCCCGATTCTATATATTCTTTTATCAAGCACCCGAGCAATACCGCATTGGCCATACTCTGTGTGATCACCCACGGCAGCCAGGTATCATAGAAATACACATCCGTCAACACGGGCAAAACAAAGTATACACCGCTCAAAACACCCGTTGCAAAGGTCGCAATACAACCGATTCGTTTTGTCCTTTTCAGGAAGCAGGTGATGATCGCCGATACGAACAGCATATAAAACATCATGGAAAAACCAAGAATGCTCGTATTCACAGATCTGAATTCGCTCCAGAAAGATATGCCGGGCGCACTGTATGCCAAATAAATGCCTGCAGACAGAGTCGCGGCACCAAGCAGCCAGATAATCCGGGTGTTGTGAACATGAAGCATTAACGAGAACAGTGCAAATCCCAGCAAAACAAAAGCGACGATTACAAAGAACAATCCGATATTCCGCTGGGTTTGGCCGCGGTCCAGCACGCCTCTTTCAAAATCAATACCTGACCAAAGTGCCATATTGGAAAGCATTTCATCAATTGCCGTCTCGTTTCCAAAGCGATGCGGATTATGAATACGGATCTCAACCGATGTATCGCTTCCGCTTGACAACATATAACCGGTCCAATACGAACTGCATGCCGAGCTTCCGTACAAAGGATTTTCGATATCGATCATGAAAGGTTCGTTTTCGCCTTCGCAAATCGTTATGCTGATGTGATTGCTATACAAAGCAATGGGCAAGTCTCCTCGGTAAATACCAACATATTCGCCATCGGGGGTCAGCATGTGGAAGTTTCCGCGCAGCGTTACATCCCCTTTTGTCGCGGGAATATGCCCGCCTTCCACAATTTCCTGCCATTGCCCTTCGTCAACACGATACTCCCCATAAAACCGAACCTTGGCAACGGATGCGCTGATTGCCTGTGTACTGTTTACATTATTGAACCAAAGCAGCAAAAAAGCAAGCAGCATCAATACAAGAATTCCCGCCATCGGTAAATGGGACGTATTAAAGATACGAAATCTATTTTTGCACGTTAGCATCCGACGAACCTCCGAAAACGGTTGGCTGTTTATTCATTGCCCCATAACATACGAGGGGTATTCCGCCTACTCAATATAACAAGATAACATAAACCCTATTAAAAATCAAGTTTATACGCCTGACGCAAAAAGTTTTTCACTCTCTTTTCGTATTCAATCATAATCCAAACAAAACAGGATCCTCCGAGCATCTTTAGATACTACGAAGAATCCTGTTTTTCAAGTTTGTAAATTGAATTACCGAACCGCAGCATGTATCAGCGAACATTTTTCTGTTTTAACCGGTATGCTCAGTCTCGCGCTTTTCAGCAGTGCTTCCGTGCCGGTGGCCCATGAACCCTTCCAATCAAAAATCTGCAAATGCCCCCATTTTGAGACCGCATGGAGAATCAGCCGCAGGGCAAACTTAATGAAACCATCATATTCCAAGGTCACGATCACATTAAGAATTAAATTGCCGCAAAGGGCAGCTGATGCCACCACGACCTTATCTTCTGCAGCTTCCAATATGCGATACTGGCAGTTATGCGGAACATCCTCACCGTAACCAATATCCTTCTTAAGTTCAATCGGTCCGGCGAGAAGCTCCTGCCCTTGCGATACAATCGAGGTAGGGAACAAACTTTTTCTCAAAGGTGTAGGTTCTTCCCCACACATCCACAAGAAAACCGGTTTCTTTTTCCGTGACTTATATATCGGTCCACGGCTCCAACACATTCATAAGCTCACCCCTTTTGAAGGTTTAGAAGCTCTCTACGAGGAAGATCGGCTTTCGATAGAAAAGTGCACAGAAAGGAGCGTCCGGATTGTAGACCTTAACTCCATCGATCCAGTCAAGCTCATCCCCTCCGCGGGAACCGGCGTACAGGGGCATCAGGGCAGAGATGGGCATTTCCGCATCGGGAGCATCGCTACCGGGCTTACAGGAAAGCACGGAATTTTCATCAAACTCAATGCGCCAGCATCCGTCGTTCCAGGGGCACATGGAATCGGTGATCTTAAGCGTCAAAGCACCGGCGCCGCGGGGTCTTAACAGCAGCATGGCTTTTTCGAGATCAACGATACGCAGGGATGCGGCAAAGCGCACGGTCTGGCGCACGTCCGTCGTTTCGGGCAGAATTCCAAGCAGGCTCATATTCTCCGCAAGAGGGAAAATGACCGACTTAAACTGTGACGCAAAGGTTCGCAGGAAGGACAGTATCGCACGAAGCGCCGTCGCATCGGTAAAGCCAACGCCGTTGTTTGCCATGGGGCCACAGGCCCAAAGCACCTGCTCACCGGAATCCTCACGGCGGGAGAAGGTGATATAGGCGCGGTCTCTCCCCGCATCATCCGACCAAACGTAGGTGCGGAAATTGGACTCACAGGGATTTGCACGGCGGTCGGAGGCATAGTCCGCTGCACGACGATCCACGGAGAAGTCAAATTTCTCCAGCATCTTACGGTCGATTTCCACCAGAGGCGTGACATTTTCCGCGCCAATCAGCTCACGCACAGATCCGCCGGCATCGTACTTCGCGATGGAGGCAAGAGGAATCCGCCAGCGGCGGATGGAAGAAATATCCTCATAGCCGAATTTGCGGTAATACGCACGGCTGAAGGGATTGAGAAGGGAGAAAGTCTCTCCCTTTTCCCGCATCTCCGCAAGCGCTTCGCGGAACATCTCGCGCACGGCACCGAGATTTCGGTATTCCGGTAAAGTAGCGACTCCACCGATACCCGTGGCTCTTGCCGTTTGTCCGCAAACCCGAAGCTCATAGGGAATGCACTCCATAGTAGAGATCATCTTTCCATCTTCTGTGAATGCGGCATAAATACCGCCGCCTTCCGGAACACGACGCGTCGGCGTCCCGCTTACGGCCAGCTGATCTGCCGTGGTATTCTCCCGGAAGGACCCGTTGAAAGCTACCGCTTTGACGCGTGCAACGGAGGGCAATTCATCCCGCGTGATATGTCGGACTGTAATCATAATTTATCTCCTTTTATCAGTACATTTCAGAGCGTGACAAAGAGATCTGCGGCCCCGCTCGTCGTAAACATTCGGTTTACCGCCTCATATAGCGGTCTGCTTTCCGGCGCAGAAAGTGACGGATCGATGGAAATATAAGCCTCTGCCGCTTCCGCCGCCGCATGCAGAGTACGCGTATCTCCGGAGAGAGATGCGATGGAAAGCACCGGCAGACCGTGCTGACGGGAACCAAAGAAATCACCCGGACCCCTTTGGGCAAGATCTGCCTCTGCCACCTTGAAGCCGTCATTGGTGGCGCACATGACCTTAAGACGCGCCGCCGCAGTCTCACCTCCGCGGCTTAAAAGCACGCAAAAGGCTTCGTCCGCACCGCGTCCCACACGGCCTCGCAGCTGATGCAGTTGGGAAAGGCCGAAGCGTTCGGCATTTTCAATCACCATCAGTGTGGCGTTGGGTACATCAACACCAACCTCTATAACCGTGGTACTCACCAGAATATCGATCTCTCCGGCGCGGAATTTTTCCATAACGGCGGCTTTTTCCGCCGCTTTCAGTCGGCCGTGCATGAGACCGACGGAAAGATCGGGAAATGCACGGGTGGAGAGATCCGCAAAATGCTCCGTGACGGGAATCAACCCTTCCGTCATCTCGGATTCCTCGATAATCGGACAGACTATATAAACCTGATGTCCGTCCGAAACCTGTTTTCGGATAAAATTCTCGATACGCGGACGCATATCCTCCCCTACGGCGTAGGTTTTGACCGGTTTTCTGCCGGGAGGGAGCTCATCAATGACGGAGATATCCATATCACCGTACATAACCAGCGCAAGGGTTCTCGGAATGGGAGTTGCAGACATGACCAATGTATGAGGCGCAAGGTTATCGGCGCCCTTGCCGGAAAGAAGCCCGCGCTGCAGCACGCCGAAGCGGTGCTGCTCATCACATATGGAGAGGCCGAGCCTTGCAAACCGTACCCGATCCTCCAAGAGCGCGTGAGTACCGATAAGCACGTCAATATCGCCGATGGCTGAGCTTTCAAGGATTCGGCGTTTTTCCGCGGCAGGGGTTGAGCCAAGTATCAACCCACATTTTATACCAAAGGGTGACAGCAGACGCGAAAAACTTTCCGCATGCTGCCCGGCGATGATCTCCGTTGGAGCAAGCACCGCCGTCTGGTAACCCGATTTTGCAGCCGCATAGGCACAGGCCGCTGCAACCGTCGTTTTTCCGGAGCCGACATCCCCCTGCAGAAGGCGATTCATGGGGGATGCGCCGGAGGTCATGTCCCGTAGCGCTTCCTCCACACTCCGCTGTTGCGCCACCGTCGGCCGATACGGAAGATTTGCAAAAAACGGGGATACATCAACCGCTTTAATGCAAAGGCCACGGGTCGCATTTCCGCGACGCTTGAGCAGAGCCAGTCCTGCCGTCAACACGAAAAGTTCTTCAAACACAAGAGTCTTTCGTGCCAGAGCCAACTCCTCTTCATCCACCGGACGGTGGATCGCTCGCAGTGCTTCCCGCACCGGCATAAGCGCGTTATTTTTTACCACCGAAGCCGGCAGTGTCTCCTCAAGCTCCATAAGCGCCATGGGTAGCACACCGTCGATTAGACGGCCGATCTCCCGGCTGGAGATTCCCTCACCGGCCCGGTATACCGGGGTCCAACCGCCTGTCGGCGGGGAATCCGGATCCGTACGGACAACATCCTCCACGATGATCTCGACTCCGTAGGCGCTTCTCCGAACGGCACCATAAACGCACAGCCAATCGCCGCGATGATATTCTCGCGCCCGGTATTCCTGGTTAAAAAAAACAAGGGTCAGGCTGCCGGCGTCATCGGCAGCTCTGATCCTTGTGACAGATGCAGTTCGGCTCTTACGATAGAGCGTAGGAGCCGCCGTAACGCACACGACCACTGCCGCCTTCTCCCCGTCGGGCAGAAGGGCGGTATCGCGGCGCACACGGCGATCCTGAAAAGAACGGGGATAGAAACGGACGAGATCACGGACAGTCGCGATACCAAGCCGCGCAAGGCTTTGGGTTTTCTTTTCGCCCACGCCCCGCAGCTCACGCACAGACTTGTCAATGTAGCGGATCTCTGACACGGATATCCTCCAAGCGCAAATAAAGAATTACTCGGCGCTGATCATGTAATAGTAAACGGGCTGACCGCCTTCGACCACGCTGACCTCCGCATCGGGAAGACTGGAGGCAAGCATTTCATCCACAATGACGTTGCGGTCCTCGGTGGCATCCTCACCGCGGTAGACGGTAAAGAACTCAGCACCTTCAGCGGAGAGGTACTCGATAACGCTGCGCATAGCCGCAGAGAGATCGGATCCGGTATAACACATCTTACCCTCAGCAAGAGCAAGATAGTCACCCTCGTGGATATCCAGACCGTCAAAGTTGGAATTACGGGCGGCATAGGTGATCTGCGCAGTGCGCACGGCCTTGAACGCCTCGGTCATGGCCTCGCGGTTATCCTCCGGAGAGGCCTCCAGATCAAAGGCAAGCATGGCGGAAACGCCCTGTGGAATGGTCTTGGTCTCCAGCACGAGCAACTGCTTTTCCGTCAAAGCACTCACCTGCTGGGCGGCCATAATGATGTTCTTATTATTCGGCAGAACAATGACAATCTCGGCAGGGGTTGCATTGACCGCCTTGAGAATATCCTCCGTGGAGGGATTCATGGTCTGGCCGCCCTCGACCACCTGATCGGCACCAAGCTCGCGGAAGAGCGCACCGACACCGGCACCGGCACAGACAACGGCAAAGCCGTACTTCTTCTCGGGAGCTGCGACGGCAGGTGCGGCATCCACCGGCTGGACCTCGGACATAGAGATCTTTTCGGTGTGCTGCTCCTTCATGTTTTCGATCTTAATGGAAGTCAGCGGGCCGAACTTCAGGCCTTCTTCGATGGCCTTACCGGGATTGTTGGTATGCACATGGACCTTGATGATCTCATCGTCATCCACAACAACGACACAGTCACCGATGGTCTCAAGATAGGCACGCAGACGAAGAGGATCTCCGCTGTCCTGCGCACGCATGACGATAAACTCCGTGCAGTAGGTGAAGTTGATATCTTTGGTCTCAAAACTGTCAAAGGCATTGGCCGCAGCCTCACCGCCTTCGGCGCTGCACTCGATGGTCTCGCCGCGCAGAGCCGCAAGGAAGCCCTCCAGCACCAGCACCCAGCCCTGACCGCCGGCATCCACAACACCGGCCTTGGTAAGGACGGGATTCTGGAACTTGGTCTCCGCGAGAGCTGCACGGCCGGCCTCCAGGGTTGCTGCGCAGACGGCCTCAACATCCTCGGTTTCGGCGGCAACGCGGGCAGCCTCATCGGCGGCAAGACGTGCAACCGTCAGAATCGTACCCTCCGCAGGGCGCATAACGGCACCGTAGGCAGCGGTAACACCGTCCTTAAGGGCACGGGCAAAGCGAACACCGTCCGCCTTATCACAGTCCTTCAGACCGCGGGCAAAACCGCGGAACAGCAGGGACAGGATAACGCCGGAATTGCCGCGGGCACTGCGCAGCAGCATGGACGCGGTCTTTTCGGCGACCTTGCCAACGCGCATATCACTGCCGCCGCAAACCTCGCGCGCAGCAGAAGAAATGGTCATGGACATATTCGTTCCCGTATCGCCGTCGGGCACCGGGAACACATTCAGTTCATTCAGGGGGATCTTGTTATTTTCGACCTGCGCGGCAGCATTTCCGAGCATTTTGCGGAAATCCGCACCGTCAATATACGTCTTCAAAACTGCTTCCTCCGTGTTTACTTAGCCGTTACGGCTTCTACATAGATCCGTACGCCGGCCACCTTAACACCGGTGTATTTTTCCACGAGATAACGAACCTCGCTGCGGATAGACCGGCAGACAGCCTGCATGTTGACGCCGCTGGCCATGGCGATACGCAGGACAATACGGACCGCACCGTCCTCAAAAAAGACCTGCACGCCCTTACGGGTGGGAGTCTTCTTCGTTACGGCGAGTAAGCTATCCGCAAGACCGGGATTGCACAGCTCGCGCACACCAAAGCAGTTCGCCGCAGCATAGGCTGCGATCTTTGCAAAGACATCGGAAGAGATGTCAATCAGTCCTCTTTCGGTTTTAAATCTCATAAATCCTCCATCTCCGTTTCCGTATGATGTTTGATGGACATACGTTTACAATATATATTTTACTACATTTTCCCGCAAGAATCAAGCCCTGACGGGATTTACTCCGCAAGCTCCCATTCCGCCGGGTTTCCATAGGGTGAATCGGGCCGCGGATTAAAGTTTCGGATCTGCCCGTCCCGGAAGTAAACCCGGGTATTCTCATAACCGATAACCGCAAAGGGTGCATCTGCCGAGATCAGGCGGGATACCTCCGCCGCAGCCTCATCTGCCGTATCCTCGGATGCCTGCAGAAGCACCGTCAGCTCGGCCTCAGCCTCCGCGTTTTTATAACCGGTCACGTTATCGTCTCCGTCCGCAAAAACAAGAGCCGCGAGATCCGAGGTGCTGCGAAGTCTGCGGCGGTAAAGACAAAGATCAAAATCGCCGGCTTTCCGAGCATCGGTATACGCTTCATAGCTCTTCCCTACCAGCTCGCAGCCAATACCGAGATCCGAGAGCCAAGCTGAGATCTCTCTGGCTTCCTCGGTGCGCTGCCAAAGATCGTCACAGTACAGAAGACGTAGCGTTACCCCTTCGTGATCCTCGGTTGCGATCATTTCTGCCGCAGCAAGCACCGCAAGCGCAGTCTCCCGCTCCGTTTCAGACATGTCCGTCACCAAACCGCCGTCGATCCAATCGGACGTCGGATCTGCCGCACCGGATAGCGCATTTGCGCAAATTTCTCTGCGTGGCAAAAGCGCGGAAAGTGCATTTCGGATGTCCGCATTCGATAGTTTCCCGCGTTTCGTGTTAAAAAGGAGAATATTTCCGATTCCGGAAGGCGCCGACTGGATCGAATAACTGCAAACCGGCATAAAGCTGCGCACAGACAGCACATCCACGGCCATGCAGTCAATATTGCCCGTTTCAAAGGCCTTCACCATACCGTCAAGATCACTCACCGGAACAAGATTGATTCTGGAGAAGGGCAAATCCTGCGGACGGGAGTCACCGCCCACCGCAGAAAGATATCGGCTTCCCTCTGCCGTGCGCAGAGCATACGGTCCGCTGCCGACCGCATCGGAGTTTTTGCCGGTATCGCGGCGTACAATGGGAAAGGTCAGACAGGTACGCCAGTCAACCGTGGTTTCCGCAAGAATAAAGATCACGGTGCCGTTATCTTCTGCGCGGCAATCCGCCACCGGGGAAACTTCGGCATAATATGGCGACTCCGGGTTATTTTGAATACGTTTGAAGGAATACACCACATCTTCCGCCGTCAATACCGTGCCATTATGAAAAACCACATCTCCACGCAGGGTTATCCGCAGGGTAGCATCAGAAAGCGCATACTCCGCCGCCACTTGCGGGACGGCCTTCATATCCGTTTCGATAACATATAGACTCTGATAAATGAGTGGCGCAAGATATACGTTCAGTGCACTCTCTGTCGTCAGAGGGTCAAAGTATTTCTCTTTGGTATATGGCAATCCAAAGCCATCGGACATAGGAACCTGCTCCACCGAGCCCGGATCGGTCACCGAGGCAGAAGGAGATTCCGACCCGGCAGGGGTATTGCAGCCGCAAAGCATGCCAATCCCCAGGATAATAACAAGCAGCAGGGCAACCCTGCGCCGCATATGCATCGATCGCTCCTCCTTTTTTAGATGATTTCAAAGAATGCCGCCATGGTACCGCGGTCGGGTCCCATGCGGCGATGGGAATAGAAAAGATCCGCCCGGCAGCAGGTGCAAAGCTCCGTCCCGGCAATATGCTCCGGCAGAATTCCGAGCATCTTCAACTGCACGGCAGAAAGTCCGGCAATATCAACGTGCCACTTCTCCCCCGCCTTCCGGATAAACGGATCCGCAATCCCTCCCATAGAAGCACGGAAGGCATCAGGAACATCCGCATCGGTCTCAAAGCAGTTCTTACAGATACAGGGGCCGACCGCAGCCAGCATCCGCTCCGGCCGACAGCCATGATCACGGATCATACGCTCCGCACATTTTGCGGCGATACATGCAGCGGCACCGCGCCATCCGGCATGCACAAGGGCAATGACACCGGCCTCCGGATCGTAGAGAAACACCGGTGTACAGTCGGCATGATGGGTAATGAGAACAGTACCGGGCCGGTCGCAGATCATAGCATCCGCTTCTGTTTCCCGTATAAGCGATATTCCCCGTGCGGGAATCTCCTCCGTCACAAAAACGCTGCGATCGGAATGAACCTGCGAGAGCACGGCAGGCATCCCGCCGATCTCCGCCGCGGCAAAAAGGCGGCTATAGTTTTCGCGTGCAGCGGCAATATCGTCATTTTTGCGCAGGCCGAGGTCAAGACTTTCCCGATTCGCACGCGATACGCCGCCGATCCGCGTAGAGAAACCTCCTCGCACGCCGCCGGCGGCAAGAATTTCGGCAGGCTCAAACCAACAAACGCCGGCACGCTCCCGTTTGACAAAGCCTTCCGTCATTCTGCAAAGGAGATACCGCACAGGGCATCCGCAACGCGTTCCGCCGCGTGCTTCTCATTATCGGAAAGGGGCTTTCCTGCGTTCTGGTACTCAAAGCTCTTGCAGAAGGTATCCACGTCTGCCTGCAGGCCGTCCAGATGCTTTGCGGCAAGCGAAACCGCTTTGTCAACAAACTCCGGCTGACGTTTTTTACCTAAAGCACCTGCCGCACGTTCGGTAAGTTCTGTAAGATGGTGCAGACAGATATATTCCGCATTGTCAAACTTCATGCGGAATTCATCACTTGTTTCCCACATGTGCAGAAGATTGGAGTAATAGTGCTCCATAAACTCTGCCACGCGGCGGCAGACAAAACAGGAATCTGCGGTCTTATGCAGGGTCTTTGACGCAGAAGCACAGTCCGGCTTTCCGAGAAGGCCACCTTTCGGAAGTCCCTTCTTGCGGACCTCCTCCAGATGGGTCTGCAGAATGAGAGAAAGACCGAGCCGATTCTTCATGGCAAGCATGGCACTGAGATGCTCCCGGCAGAAACCCTGACGGTTTGTCTCGATGCGAACGTCCGGCTCCATCATGGCTGCGCCCATTACATACTCCAGCGCATCGGTGCGAAGCTTGGCCTCCAGTCTGCAGAGCGGGCAGCCGCAAGGCTCTTCAAAAGCTTCGTTGATGGGAATGGTATAAATATTTTCATGCATGGCGGCAATTCTCCAGTCAAAAACAAATTCTTCGCGCACGTGTAAATCACATATGTTTCTATATTATAACACATACCTCCCTCCATGTCGATATTTTTTGCTATTGCGGAAGTTCACATACTGTAGTATGCGCTCATCTCGCAAAAGAAACAAAAGGGAATGGTATAATCGTCAAAAAGTTGTGGCGGGCGACGGAGTTTTTCCAACCGAACATTTTGACAAAATAAAGGTGTTGTGATATAATACCAAGTTAATAGCATGGGTCATTATTACACTTTGAAAATATAAGGGAGAGAGATCATGGTCAATACCGATTACAACTTCAAATTTGCCAAGGAAGGTATCACCTTCGACGACGTGCTGCTTATCCCCGCAAAGAGCGACGTGCTTCCGAAGTCCGTGGATGTTTCCACCCATCTTACCAAGAATATTACCCTCAACGTGCCTTTTATGAGCGCTGCGATGGATACCGTTACCGAGTCTGCCATGGCCATTGCCATCGCACGTGAAGGCGGCATCGGTGTTATTCACAAGAACATGTCCATCGAGCGTCAGGCCGACGAAGTCGATAAGGTCAAGCGTTCCGAAAACGGCGTTATCACCGATCCCTTCTTCCTCTCCCCCAACGAAACGCTGGAAGACGCGGATAACCTCATGGCAAAGTACAAAATCTCCGGCGTGCCCATCTGCGAGAACGGCAAGCTCGTCGGTATCATTACCAATCGTGATATGAAGTTCGAAGTGGATTACTCCCGTCCCATCCGCGAGGTCATGACCCACGAGAATCTTATCACCGCGCCTGTAGGCACCACCCCCGAGGATGCCATCGCCCTTCTTCGCCGTCACAAGATCGAAAAGCTCCCCATCGTGGACGACAACTTCGCCCTGAAGGGTCTTATCACTATCAAGGACATCGAGAAAGCCTCCCGTTATCCCAATTCTGCCCGTGACAAGCAGGGCCGTCTCATCGTTGCCGCCGCCATCGGCGATGCGCCCAACATCATGGAGCGTGTTGCCGCCCTGCGCGAGGTCGGCGCCGATCTGCTGGTCTTTGACTCCGCTCACGGTCACAACTCCAACATTCTCCGCTCCATCGCCCGCGTGAAGGAAGCCTTCCCCGACATGGAGCTTGTTGCCGGCAACATTGCCACCGCTGCCGCCGCCGAGGATCTTATCGCTGCCGGCGCCGACGCCATCAAGGTCGGTATGGGCCCCGGCTCCATCTGCACCACCCGTGTGGTCGCCGGTATCGGTGTTCCCCAGATCTCTGCCGTGTACGATGCCGCCTGCGTGGCTGCAAAGCATGGTATCCCCGTCATTGCCGACGGCGGTATCAAGTATTCCGGTGACGTAGTCAAGGCTCTTGCCGCCGGTGCCAACGTTGTCATGCTCGGAAGCATCCTCGCCGGCTGCGAGGAGAGCCCCGGAGAGTTTGAAATCTATCAGGGCCGCCGTTTCAAGGTCTATCGCGGCATGGGCTCCCTTGCTGCTATGGCTAAGGGTTCCAAGGACCGTTATTTCCAGGCAGATGCCAAGAAGCTCGTTCCCGAAGGTGTTGAGGGCCGCGTCCCCTACAAGGGAAGCCTGTCCGATGCCATCTTCCAGATGGTCGGCGGTCTCCGTTCCGGCATGGGTTACTGCGGCGTGCAGACCATCGAGGAGCTGCAGGAGAAGGGCCAGTTCGTCCGTATCACCGGCAACGGTCTGAAGGAAAGCCATCCTCACGATATCTATATCACCAAGGAAGCCCCCAACTATTCTGCAAGTATCTAAGTAAAAGTTTAGGAGTTTTATCCGTATGTGGCTTGCTGACAAATGGGAGGATTACCGTCTCCTCGACTGCTCCGGCGGCGAACGCCTGGAAAGCTGGGGCGGGCATATCCTCATCCGGCCTGATCCCCAGGTCATCTGGCAAACGCCGAAGACCCATCCCGACTGGCGCCGTGCGGCTGGCAAATATACCCGTTCCAGCTCCGGCGGCGGCGCATGGGACAAGGCACGTCTGCCGGAAAGCTGGCGCATCACCTACCCGCTGGAGGTCATGCCCCTGCACTTCAACATCAAGCCCATGAACTTTAAGCACACCGGTATTTTCCCCGAGCAGGCCGCCAACTGGAGCTGGTTTTCCGCCCGCATCGCGGAAGCGGTCAAGACCCGTCCCGTAGAGGTTCTGAACCTCTTTGCCTACACCGGCGGCGCAACCCTCGCCGCAGCGGCAGCAGGCGCATCCGTATGCCATGTGGACGCTGCCCGGGGTATGGTCGCATGGGGGCGTGAGAACGCAGCCCTCTCCGGCCTTGCCGATCGGCCCATCCGCTGGATCATCGACGACTGCGTCAAATTCCTGCAGCGCGAGATCCGTCGGGGCAAGAAATACGACTGCATCATCATGGATCCTCCCTCCTACGGCCGCGGCCCGGGCGGAGAGATCTGGAAGCTCGAGGAGCAGCTCTATCCCCTCATCAAACTCTGCGCCGAAGTGCTCTCCGACGATCCACTCTTTGTTCTCGTCAATTCCTACACCTCCTTCTTCTCTCCCTCGGTAGCTGCCTATATTCTCTCTGCCGAGATCGAGGCGAAGTTCGGCGGTCATACGGAGTGCGGCGAGCTGGGGCTTCCCGTCGGCGATACCGGACGCGCCCTTCCCTGCGGTTCCTGCGCCCGCTGGACTGCAGATTAATTAACCACCCCTTGCATTAAGAAAGGAGCCTTTTTCATGGATGCGATCCTGCGCTGCGAACACGCCGCCTTCCATTATCCGGATACCGACGGCATTGTTTTGCACGATTTGTCACTTTCCATTGAAAGAGGCTCTTTTACTGCAATTTTAGGCCATAACGGTTCCGGAAAAAGCACCCTTGCCAAGCTTTTCAATGCGATTTTGCTGCCGGACTCCGGCAAAGTTTATGTGGACGGTATAGATACGGCAGATGAAGCTCGCCTATTCGATATTCGCCGCCGCATTGGCATGGTTTTCCAGAATCCGGATAACCAGATCGTCTCCTCCGTTGTGGAGGAAGACGTCGCTTTTGCCGCAGAAAATCTTGGAGTCCCCCCGGATGAAATCCGCCGCCGTGTGGATGATGCACTTGCCACCGTCGGCATGACAAAATTTGTCCGTCACGCCCCTCACCTTCTCTCCGGCGGACAGAAACAGAGAATTGCCATCGCCGGCGTGATTGCCATGCAGCCGGAATGTATCGTTCTGGACGAGCCAACGGCCATGCTGGATCCTGCCGGCCGCCGCGACGTCATGCAGACTCTGCACCGTCTGCGGGATGAGCTCGGTATCACCGTCGTTCTCATCACCCATCATATGGATGAGGCACTGCAGGCCGACCGTGTCGTCGTCATCAGCGACGGAAATCTTGTGCTGGACGGCGCGCCCAAGGATGTTTTCACCCACTGTGATACCCTTGCCTCCTACAGCCTTTCCGCACCGGAGACGGTGCTTCTGCTTTCCGCGCTTCAGGATGCGGGGATCGACGTTCCTCTCACGGCGATGACGCCGGAGGCCTGCGCCGATGCTATCGCATCCGCTCTATCGGAGTAAGAAACATGAATGCCAAGCTGACCGTTGAAAATCTTAGCCACGTTTACGGAGAAAACACGCCGTTCCGCCTTGCTGCGTTGGATGACGTGTCTTTTTCCATTGCTCCGGGTGAGCTCATCGGCATCATCGGACATACCGGTTCCGGCAAGAGTACCCTTATCTCCCACATGAACGGACTCTCAAAGCCCACCTCCGGCCGCATTCTCCTGGACGGTGCGGATATCTGGGCCGATCCCAAAAAGATTCGAGATATCCGTTTCCGTGTCGGGCTTGTTTTCCAGTATCCCGAGCATCAGCTTTTCGAAGAAACCGTCTATCGCGACATTGCCTTCGGCCCCACGAATATGGGACTGGACGAGGCTGAGGTGCGCGAACGCGTGGAAGAGGCTATGGAATTTGTCGGTCTCGGTCCGGAGTACCGGGATCGCTCTCCCTTTGAGCTCTCCGGTGGACAGAAACGTCGCGTTGCCATCGCCGGTGTCATCGCCATGCGCCCCGAGGTCCTGATCCTGGACGAGCTTACCGCAGGACTCGATCCCCGCGGTTGTCAGGAGCTCCTCGGACAGATCTGCGAATTCCGCCGCCGCACCGGTTGTACTGTGCTTCTGGTCAGCCATAGCATGGACGAGGTGGCTGAGGTGGCCGACCGCATCCTTGTGATGAACCACGGCCATGTGGAAATGTTTGATACCCCCGGTAAAGTTTTTGCCGAGTCGGAGCGCATTGAGGCCATCGGTCTTACCGTGCCCGCCGTAACTAAAGTTTGCCGCTTGCTGGCAAACAAGGGATTACCGATCGATCCCTCCATCTTCCGTCGGGAGGATGCCCTGCGCGCCCTCCTCGCTCTACGGAAAGGAGGCCATGCATGAACCTTTCCAACATCACCCTTGGGCAGTATTTTCCCGGCGATTCTGCCGTTCATAAGCTTGACCCGCGATACAAGATCCTGCTGACGCTGCTCTATATCGTCACGCTCTTTCTTGCCGGCGGGC
>JAFYLV010000050.1 GCA_017556885.1 Clostridia bacterium
CTTGTACAGGGCCAGGTAGGCGTCGCTGATGGTGCCGGTGTGGCAGCCCAGATCCTTCAGGTCGGACTCGGCCAGCATCTTCGCCACGGTGAAGGGCACACCGCCCACGCCCAAAGACAGAACGGCGCCGTCGGGGATCTCTGCCAGCACATGCTTTGCGATGGTGATATCGGTTGCGGAGGGCTCCCGGTAAGTGCGGATGGGGGCAGGCTCGTGCTCGCCTTCCACGATGTAATCCGCCTCGGAGAGGTGGACACGGTGAGAACCGTCCACGCCCTGCAGGCGGGGGTAATGCTCGTTGATCTCGAAGATCACGGTGCGGGCATTCTCGAAGATGGTGCGCCATGCGTAGTTGCTGATGCCGAGGCCGCAGTAGCCGTTCTCATCGGGACGGGACACCGGCACGAAGGCCACATCCACCCGGATATGGTTGCGGTAGAGATCCGGCAGAGAGCGAAGAATCATCGGCATGAAACGCACCAATCCCCTGCTCTGCAGTTTGCGTTCATAGTCACCGATGTGCCAGCTGTAATAGTGGAAAGCGGTCTGCTCCGGGTCGCATTCCACCACCTCGATGCGGGGGCGGATGACGAGGCCGCCGCGGATCTTCACATCCTTCAGTTCGTCACGGCGGGCCGCCAGCGCCCGGTCCATCAGCTCGGGGAAACCGCCGCCGAAGCCGTAATCCACCCAATCTCCGGACTGCACGGCACGGGCGGCCGTTTCGGGACTTACAAATTTATGGCTGTAGCTGCTCTTCATATGTACTTCTCCTTTTAGTATGCGTCTGCTCTGCGATAGACCTTGCCGTTGCGGACGCCGGTGCAGACATCCCTGACCACGGCCGCTTCGCCGCCCACAAAGACCATCTCGATGCCCTCGTTGGGCAGGAAGGGATCGGCATAGGTGGCCCGGTCGATGATCTTCTCAAAGTCAAACAATACGAGATCCGCGTCATAGCCTTCCCGGATGTAGCCCTTTGTTTTCAGGCCGTAACGGTCAGCCGGCAGGCCGGTGATCTTCCGGATGCCCTCTTCCCGGGGCAGGATCTTCTGCTCGCGGATAAAACGGCCAAGGAATCTCGGGAAGGTGGCAAGGCCCCGGGGATGGGATAGCTCGCCGTCATCGATATACAGACCGTCGGTGCCTGGCATACAGAGGGGATGCCGGTACAGCATCGCCAGATCCTCCTCATTCATGAGGAAGCGGATATCCTGCACATCGCCGCGGTTCTTTGCGATGATATAGGCATAGGCTTCCACATCGCTCATACCCTTTTCCGCCGCGTAATCATGGATCAGCTTGCCCGCCGCGTCCGGCGTTGCCGGAGCCGTTGCGATCATATCCCGGTCGAAGCCGGCGTTCAGCAGAGGGTTCTCCCACACTTCCGTCGGCTCCATGATGGCCTTCTCCAGCCGGGCCACGCCCTCCGGGGTGCCAAGCTCTTCCGCCAGCCAATCCATACCGCGGGTGAGGTAGCTGGGCGGCAGCGTGGAGAGAATGGGAGCCGAGCAGGCCGCATAGGGATAGACATCAAAGGTGATGTCGCAGCCCCCGGCATTGGCTGTCTCGATCAGCCGCAGAGCCTCCCGGAGCAGGGGGCGGTTCTTGTCATACATCACCTTCATGTGGGAGATGTTCACCCGCACCTGCGCCTCTTTGGCAATGCGGATGGCCTCCTCCACAGCCGGGATCAGCCGGTCGGCTTCATCGCGGATGTGAGTGGTATAGATACCGCCGTGTTTGGCTACGACCTTTGCCAGTTCGATGAGTTCCTCCGTGTCGCTGTAGATGCCCGGTGCATACACAAGACCGCTGGACATACCCAGCGCACCCTGCTGCATGGCGGACTCCAGCAGCGCTTTCATGCGCTCCAGTTCCTCCGCCGTGGGAGACCGGTCATCCGTGCCCATGACGGAGCCGCGGAGGATATTGTGGCCCACGAAGGAGATCTGATGCGCGCCGGGGCGCACCTCCGCCACGGCATCCATAAGCTCGCGGAAGGATCCGTAAACCCGCTCCGGCATACCCCACTCCGAGGCCGCCATATAATTGCGGAATTCCTCCGTCATACCGGGATCTGCCGGGCCGCGGGACCAGCCGCACTGGCCGGCCACCTCTGCGGTGATGCCCTGACGCAGCTTGCATATCCGCTGAGGAGCCGCAAAAACCTGCGACTCGGCATGGGAGTGGGCATCGATGAAACACGGTGCCAAAGCCAGTCCGGTGCCGTCGATCTCTTCCCCGCCCCGTTCCTTCACTTCTCCGATGGCGGCGATCTTTCCATCCTTCACGGCCACATCCGCAACATAGGCAGACGCGCCGCTGCCGTCATAAATCGTTGCGTTTCTGATCACGATATCCATGTTTCCACGCTCCTCCTGCCGTTTCCCGGCGGCAGTTTTTCTCAATATAGCACAGATCCGCGCGTTTGTCCCCTAAAAAAGCAGAAAACATCCGCAAGTTTTCTTCCGCGGCGACACAGATCCGGGAGACAACAGGTGCCGCCCATTTTTTGTCCGGTCATGCGCACTTTTTCGCAGGCCTTTTCGCTTCTCCGGCTTGTTTTCCGGCAGAGCGGGTGATAAACTTGGAGCAAGAATCCCCGCAATTTCGCAGCATCGGTTTTCCCGTCCTGAAAACAAGGAGGTCTTTACAAGATGAAAAAAACCATCGGCATTTTGGGCGGCATGGGGCCTCTCGCCACCGCAGATCTGTTCCGCAAAATCGTTCTGCTGACAGAGGCCGCCTGTGACAACGATCACATCCGCATCTACATCGACGACAACGCATCCATTCCCGACCGCACCGCCGCCATCCTGCAGGGCGGCACAGACCCGGTACCCGTTATGTCCGATTCTCTGAAAAAGCTGGAGTCCTGCGGTGCAGACTGCATCATCATGCCCTGCAACACCGCCCACTACTTCCTGCCCC
>JAFYLV010000051.1 GCA_017556885.1 Clostridia bacterium
AGGCATATTGTCTCCTTTACGGTTTTTGACGTCGCAGGTTTTGATTGCCGATGGACTTTGGACGGCGGATAAAGCTGCGCAGCGGTGCGCGCAGAGCGGCATCCTTGTGGTCGGAGGGAATGTGGGGGGAGAAAGGGGCGAGATAGGGAACGCCCATGCTGTCAAGGCTCTGCATATGGACCAGAAGAAACATCCATGCCAGCGAAAAACCGAAGATGCCAAAGGTGGCGGCGGGGAAGAGCATGCAAAGACGCAGAATGCGTACCGTGACAGACAGAGAAAAACTTGGGATGCAGAAGGTGCAGATGTTGGCGAGAGCTACGACGATCAGTACCATAGGAGTGGCAAGACTTGCGGAAATGATGGCCTGTCCGACAATGATACCGGAGACGACACCGATGGTCTGCCCGAGCGGTTCGGGAAGGCGCAGCGAGGATTCTATGATGGCCTGCACGGCAAACTCAATAAAAAGAGTTTCCCAGATGACGGGGAATGGCACCTGGCTCCGCAGGCTTGCGATGGTTACAAGAAGATCGTAGGGTAGAATCTCCGGCCGGAAGCTGACCAGTGCAACGTACAGTGCCGGCAGAGACACGGCAAGAAAGAAGCAGGCCCATCGCAGAAGTCTTGCAAAAGTTCCGGCTACCGGCTTTTCGTAGTAATCCTCCGCCGCCTGCAGAAGCTCGGCAAAGACCGTCGGAAAGGATAAGACCAGCGGAGAGTGGTCGCAGATGACCACGACCCGGCCCTCCAGCAGAGCGGCCACGGCAATGTCCGGCCGTTCGATCTCGCGGTAGGTGGGGAATATGGAGGTTCCGGGAGCTTCGGTCAGCTGGGCGATATAGCCGGAGGCGAGGATCCCGTCGATATCGATGGAGGAGAGCCGTTGTTCCACCTCGGAAACGGTGTCCGGCAATGCGATATCTTCCATATATAGCAGAGCAATGTTGGTGCGGGTCCGCCGTCCGATGACGGATTTTTTAACGCGCAGCCGGGGGTCGGCAAGCTTTTTTCGCACAAGTCCGATATTCCCGGGAAGGCTTTCGGTAAAACTGTCCCGGGGACCCGATACCGTCCGGTCGTTTAAAGGTGCACCCGGAGAACGGTGCATGAATCCGTCCAGCCGTAAAAGGATGGCTCCGCGCATGCCGGCACAGATGACAACGACGGCACCGGTGTAGAGCTCCTTTTCCATGTCGGCACGGTCGGGGACTTCCTTGATCTCGCTTACACAGAGAAAGCGCCGCAGCAGATTTTCGCGGATATCCGGCAGCGGTTCTTCCACACAGTAAGGCTCCGGCTGCAGAATGGGAGAGAACACCTGTGCGTGGAGGAGCTCCTTGTTGACGATGCCGTCAAGAAAGGCAACGGTGCAGGGGACGGAGCCGGGCGGCAGACTGATGCTTCGGAGAATAACGTCATCATCCCGTGTCCGGATATCCTGAAGCAGGCGGCGCAAAACTGCATAATCATCGGCCATAGCGGTTCCTCCTTTTGCGCGTTTTTGCTATTGTCTGCCGGGGAGCGGGGGAATATACACAAACGGTGGGAATGCAGGAAAAAATTAATAAAACAGCCATAAGTTTTCCCTTGACCCCCGGCATAGGAAAGCATATAATTTAAGGGTAAAATTAAAGTGGGGCAGTTTATGCCCCGTGAAAAAGGAGGGGAGAATATGCGCCGTCTCAAAATGGTATTTTTATGTGCAGCGGTGCTGATTCTTGCCCTCCTGTTCTCAGCGCCGGCTCTGGCGTTGACGCCGGAAGAGAGTTACGGCTATGGAACTCTGGCTTCCTCTGCGAATGCTGCCGGAGAGCAGGGGTTTTACCGTGAAATTTATATCCAGACCGAACAGTTTGCTGCCGGCGGCCGGGATGCGGCGGAGGCGCAACAGTATTCCTTTGCCGCACTGGACTACGGCGCTTTCGGGCTGGATGCATACCGCGCCGTGGAGATATGGAAGATGTTTTTTGCCGATCATCCGGAGTATTACTGGATGGAAAATCGCACGTCAGCTTCCGAGGGCAGACTGTATCTCTACGTATATGCGGAGTATGCCGCCGCCGCTGTCCGTAAAAATACCGACAGGACGATCCAGGCGGGGAAACAACTCATTCTCAGCGCAGTAAACGGGGCGGAGGACGATACCGCCCGTGCGCTTGCCGTCCATGACCGGCTCCTGGAGGTGGCATCCTATGCCTATGAGGCGGATGGAAAAACCCCATCTAATGCACCCTCTGCGCACAATATCGTCGGCGTTCTCTCGGGCCTTGGCGGCGTGTGTGACGGCTATGCCAAGGCCTACGCGCTGCTGCTGCGGGAAATCGGCATCAACTGTATCTTTGTGGACGGGAAGGCCGACGGTGTAAACCATGCCTGGAATCTTCTGCAGATTGGAGAAGAATGGTACTGGGTGGATGTGACCTGGGACGATATGCAGGCAGCAAACCGGCACCGCTATTTCGGAACAAAAAACGAAGTCTTTTTATGGAATCACATTCCCAATACCCCGGAGGGACTCGGCGCAGCCTATCTCTATGGGCTGCCGAAAATCGCAACAAACGCACTCTCGCTGACAAAGCTTTCCCGGGACGGTGAGATTCGCGGATATTTCGCAAGTCCGGCTGCAGCGATCGCCGTGATCCCTGCAGGGATGGGCGGCGAATGGGAACTGCAGATGTTTGCAAATGACGGGGCTGAGCGTGCCTACACCCTGCCGGCAATGCATTTTCCGGAGAAT
>JAFYLV010000009.1 GCA_017556885.1 Clostridia bacterium
GCTATCCCTTCCGAGCCGAGGTCCCGAAAACAGGGGTTTTCCTGCGAGTAGACGGCCTTCGTTTCTGCCGCGTTAAGGTGGGGGGCTTGTTGGAGCCCGCAGAGTGGTTTTCTCCGAAACGGGGAAAGCAAATTGAGTGGTACCGCGGATAGTTTGTACGAAATTACCCGTCTCAAGAAAGAAAATTTCTTGGGACGGTTTTTTTATTGCCTCTCCCAAGAGCCAAACCGATGAAAAAGAGAGGAGAAACAACATGGAATTCAATCTGAAGGAAGTCGCACGCCGCATCCGCGACCTGCGCGAAGCCACCGGCTATTCCCCGGAAGAGCTGGCACGTCTGACCGGCGTCAGCGTTGAGGATTACCGGACTCTGGAGGCCGGTGACACCGACTTTACCTTTACCTTTATCTACAAGTGCGCCAAGGCCTGCGGCGTTGAGGTCACGGACATTCTGGAGGGAACCAGCGCAACCCTGACCTCCTTCACCGTCACCCGCCGCGGTGAGGGTATGAAGATCGTAAAGAAGCACGGTTACGTCTACAATAACCTCGCTCCGAAGTTCAAGGATAAGCTGGCCGAGCCCTTCCTCGTCAAGTTCCCCTATCTGCCGGAGGAGCAGGATGCTCCCATGAAACTCAGTTCTCACAACGGACAGGAGTTTGACGTTATCGTCAAGGGCTCCCTCAAGGTGCAGGTTGGCGGACACGTGGAGGTCCTCAACGAGGGCGACTCCATCTTCTACAACAGTCTCATTCCCCACGGTATGATCGCCGTGTCCGAGGGCGGTTGCGAGTTCCACGCCGTGGTGCTCAATCCCCAGGACGGCCAGGTCAGCGAGGAATACCCCGAGGCTCCCTATGTCGCGGCGAAGGCCGCCGAGGAGAAGAGCCGCGTGACCTCTGTTGCCGACAATTTTATCACCTCCACCTACGACGAGCAGGGGGTATTCAACGGCATTTCCTTCAAAAATGAGGATCGCTTCAACTTTGCCTTCGACTGTGTGGATGCCATCGCGGCAAAGAATCCCAACAAGCTTGCCATGCAGTGGGTCGCAAATGACAAGACCGACCGGCAGTTCACCTTCCTTGACATGAAGAAATATTCCGCGAAGACGGCGAACTATTTCGAATCCCTCGGCATCAAGCGCGGCGATACCGTCATGCTGGTGCTCAAGCGCCATTATCAGTTCTGGTTCTGCATGCTTGCCCTGCACAAGATCGGTGCCATCGCCATCCCCGCCACCAATCAGCTGGTGGAGCACGACTTTACCTACCGTTACAAGGCGGCAAAGGTCAAGGCCATCGTTTGCACGGCTGACGGTGAGGTCGCCGCGGAGGCCGAAAAGGCCGCTGCGGAGTTCCCCGGTATGATCAAGGTCATGGTCGGCGCAAAGCGCGAGGGATGGGCGGACTTCAACGTCGAGATGGAGCGCTTCTCCACCCATTTTGACCGCAAGCCCGATTCTCCCTGCGGTGACGATCCCATGCTCATGCTTTTCACCTCCGGCACTACGGGATATCCCCGTATCGCTACCCATTCCTACAAGTATGCCCTTGGCCATTATCCCACCGCGCGCCACTGGCACAACGTGGATCCCAACGGCCTCCACTTCACCATCTCCGATACCGGCTGGGGCAAGGCGCTTTGGGGCAAGCTCTACGGCCAGTGGTTGTGCGAGGCGGCGGTCTTCACCTATGACTTTGACCGCTTCCGCTCGGAGGACATCCTGCCGCTCTTTGCAAAGTACGGCATCACCACCTTCTGCGCACCGCCCACCATGTATCGCTTCTTTATCAAGGAGGATCTCTCCAAGTACGATCTTTCCTCCATCAAGTATGCCACCACGGCGGGCGAGGCCCTCAACCCCGAGGTGTTCAATCAGTTTAAGAAGGCCACCGGCCTGACCATCATGGAGGGCTTCGGCCAGACGGAGACCACCCTTTCCATCGCAAACTTTGTGGGCTCCACCCCGAAGATCGGCTCCATGGGTAAGCCGAGCCCCCTTTACGACGTTGTCCTGCTGGACGGCGACGGCAATCTCTGCAAGACCGGCGACGTCGGTGAGATCTGCATCCGCACCAAGGATGGCAGCCCCTGCGGACTCTTCATCGGTTATTATCTGGATGAGGAAAAGACCAATGAAGTCTGGCACGACGGTTATTACCATACCGGCGACCAGGCTACCATGGACGAGGACGGATATCTTTGGTACGTTGGCCGCAACGACGATGTTATCAAGTCCTCCGGTTACCGTATCGGACCCTTTGAGATCGAAAGCGTCATCATGGAGCTTCCCTACGTGCTGGAGTGTGCCATCACCCCTGTGCCCGACGAGGTGCGCGGTCAGATCGTCAAGGCGACCATCGTGCTCACCCGCGGCACGGAAGGTACCGATGCGCTGAAAAAAGAGGTGCAGGAGTACGTCAAGACCCACACCGCACCCTACAAGTATCCCCGCATCGTTGAGTTCGTTGACGAGCTGCCCAAGACCATCAGCGGCAAGATCCGCCGCGTGGAGATCCGCAAAAAGGATAATGAAAAGCAGAACGGCTGAATAAAAAGAAGCACCGCGGATATACTCTGCGGTGCTTCTTTTGCCAAAAGGCATAAAAAAGGGACAGATCCGGCTGGATCTGTCCCTTTTGAAAAGATGTAGTTGGCAAAAGCCGGGTCTTACTTGACCTCGACCTCGGCACCGGCCTCTTCGAGCTTCTTCTTGATGTCCTCAGCGTCATCCTTGGAGACAGCTTCCTTGAGGGTCTTGGGAGCGCCGTCGACGAGCTCCTTAGCTTCCTTCAGACCAAGGCCGGTCAGCTCACGGACAACCTTGATGACAGCGATCTTGTTAGCACCGGCAGCCTTGAGCACGACGTCGAACTCGGTCTGCTCAGCAGCGGCGGGAGCATCGTCAGCAGCAGCGCCGCCAACCATAGCAACGGGAGCAGCAGCGGAAACGCCGAACTCCTCCTCGAGAGCCTTAACGAGCTCGGAGAGCTCGAGAACGGTAAGAGTCTTTACCTCTTCGATAATGCCAAGAATCTTCTCACTGGCCATTTTTCTAATCCTCCAAAACTAATATAAATAAAAGTAAGGTTTATAAAATTTTGCGGGAGCGGTACGATTACGCACTCTGCTTCTCGCGGATCTGATCCAGCGCGCGGGCCAGACCGGAAATGGGTGCCTGCAGCGTACCGAGGACGATGGCGATGAGAACCTCGCGGGTCGGCAGCTTGGCAACGTCGACAATAGCGGCGGAATCCACCACCTTGCCTTCAACAACGCCGCCCTTGAACTGGAAGTTCTCGTGCTTCTTGGCGTAGTTGTAAAGGATGCGGGCGGGAGCGACGGCATCGGAATCGCAGGATGCGATAGCGGTGCAGCCGGCGAGGTTCTCGGCGAGGGCCTCGTAACCAGCCTCCTTGAGGGCAAAGGTCAGGATGGAGTTCTTAACGACCTCGTACTTGACACCGGCCTCGCGGAGCTCACGGCGCAGCTGAGTATCATCCTCAACAGGGATACCGGAGAAGTTGACGAAAACGAAGGACTTCGCATTCTTCATCTCTTCGGCAACAGCGGCCACCTTGGCCTTCTTCTGCTCGAGGATGCTTGCGTTTGCATGCAGCATTTCAATTTCACCTCCTGAGATCAAAAATTATGCCCCCGCGTCCGGAGAGACACGAGGGCGAACTGATCTCAAGAATCATCGCACCGTATCCTCGGCAGGAAGCTTTCGCGTTATGCCCGTTTAAAGGGCTCCTGCTGTCTGTGGAGCGGAAACAACATATATATTATACCAGCGAAATTCCGTTTGTCAACACTTTTTTTACAAAAACACAAAAAACGTCAAAAATATGTAAGAATTCCCGAGGCTTCTTGACAGCAGGATGTGGAATGCGGTATATTGGCAGCAGAAATATCGCGTTGGAGGACGAGTATATGAAAATCACGAAAATTGAGGCCTGCCGCGAGGAGATCCGCCTGTATACAGATGCCGACGGTGCGGTCACGGTCACCGAATTTGCCGCAACGGTCGGCGGTGCGCCGGCGCGCGTCATCTCCCGGACGGAGACGGCCGCCGTAAACGGCGTGATCGCTCTGCCGCGGAATAACGGAGAGGGAGACCGTATTTTTTCCCGCTTTTCCGTTTCCGGGGCGGAGGGTGTTTGCTATGTGACGGATATTGCTTCCGATGTGCCGGAGGTGACGGGAGAATATCCCCAGCCGGATACCATCAAGACCCTCGGCGCACCGCCGAAGCTCGGTGCGCGGCTGGGTATTCCGCAGGGACGGTACGATGTCTCCCTGCCCGGTATCATGTCCACAAAGCCTACGGAGGACACCATTCCTTACGAGCACAACGGAAAGACCTATTATTTTATCGAAAGTGCCCTGCGCGGGCTGGATGCGCATATGAAGACCGCGCCCCTCAACACCCTCATCCTTCTCAATTCGCCCCGAAGCTTTGGATCTACGGGGGAAAAGGCGCTGCTGGACAAGGTCATCCATCCCTGCTTTGACTGGAACTACCCCGACGCCTTTATCAGTGCCTTCAACACCGAGACGGAGGAGGGCCTTGGCTACTACGGCGCCTTTGTGGAGTTTCTCGTGGAGCGATATACCCGCCCGGACGGCAAATACGGCCGCGCCGGCGGCGCCATCATCTCCAACGAGGTCAATTCCCAGTACGTCTGGGGCAATGCCGGCGAGATGACCGCCGAGGACTATATGCGCGAGTATACCCAGGCCATGCGCATGGCCTGGCTCTGTGCCCGCAAGCACTGCAGCTGGTTCCGTGTCTATATCTCCCTTGACCATTTCTGGACGGGGGTCAATTTTAGCGCCTCCGAGCCCCTGCGCTTCTATCCCGGCCGCCGGCTTTTGGAGCTTCTCAATGCCTATGCAGGGGCGGAGGGGGACTTTGACTGGGGCATTGCCCACCATCCTTACCCCGAGAATCTCCGGTTCCCCGATTTCTGGAATGACCGCGTGCCGCGCTTCTCTCTCAATACAAAAAAGATCACCTTTAAAAATATGGAGGTGCTGGAGGCCTTCCTTTCGCAGCCGGAGTATCTGTACCGTGGCGCGCTGCGCCGGGTGATCTTCAGCGAGCAGGGCTTCAACTCCCAGTCGGGCGACCTGCAGACCATCACCGAAAAGCAGGCGGCGGCAGGATATGTGCTGGCTTATATGAAGGCAAGAAACATGAAGTGCGTGGATATGTTCACCCACCATGCCTGCGTGGACAATCCCCACGAATTCGGCCTGAATCTCGGCATTTTTCGTTATGACCCGGATGCGCCGGAGTGCGTTGGTGAGCCAAAACCCATTTTTGAATCCCTCATGGCCATGGACACGCCCGACGAGACGGCGGTGGTGGAAAAGGCCCGCGCCTTTATCGGCGCAGATCTCTTTGACTACCTGCTTAACCCTCCAAAGATCGAGGGGATGCCGGAAGCACGGGATGTGCTTGGAAATGCATAACAAAAGGAGGGGAGAGACATGAAGCCGCGAAAGCTCTCCTTGGGTGACCGGAATATAATCGGCCGTAGGGTCACGGAAGCACGGCTTACCAAAGGATGGAAGCAGGTTGAACTTCTTGCAAAACTGCAGCTGGCCGGGATCGATTTGAGCGTGCCTGCACTGTCTCTTCTCGAAGGACAGAAGCGCCCTGTTTCGGACATTGAATTGAAAGCACTGGCAGAGATCCTGGAAGTCTCGCCGGATTGGCTGCTGGGAAGAGAATAGGATTTATCAGGTAAGAAGCACCCCCGATGGGGGTGCTTCCATTTTTTCAATATTACCCCTCCCAGCGGTAGTGGCCGACGATCTCGTCATGCAGGAGGGCATTTTCCTCGGCGCCGGTGCCGCTGCCGTGATGGATGATATAGGGGATGCCGAGGCGGTTGCGCTTATCGGAAACGATGCCGATGTGTCCAGCGTAGACCACGATATCTCCCGGCTGCCAGGCGGCGATGGCGGAGGTGTCGCAGGTGAGGGAGAGGGCATGCGCCTCGAAAAACACCCGCAGGTTCCGCACCCGGCGGAAGTCGATGTTCGGGTCTGGCTTGGTGATGGAGGTATAGGCCTCCGGCCGGGCGGCGATATCAGCATCCACCAGCGCCTTTAAATCATATCCCGCGGCCTTGAAGGCCATCCAGATGACGTCGGTGCATACGCCCTCGCCCTCCGGAGGATAGCCGCCGGCATAATAGGCGCTGACGTACTGCGGCGCGCTTTCGATGCGGGCGCGGGCGGCGAGCAGCATATCGGTATAATCGTCCACCCCGTCGCCGTCGGCGTCCCGGGGACTTTGCAGGGTCTCAATGCCGAAATCTGCGGCGGAATAGACGCGGCCGGGTATAAAACCGCGGTCGGAAAGAAACCGCAGCAGGAAAAAGGACAAAACGAGCAGGCAGAGCAGGGGAAGGGCGATGCGCAGGGCTTTTTCTTTCATGTATGTTCACACTTTCCGGGAAATTACCTATATTATACAGGAAAGATGCATCGTTTTAAAGAGCAAAAAGATTCAGATTTGCATAAAAAGGCCCGGAGAGAAGAGTCTCTCCGGGCTTTGGTGTGTATAGGGGGGATTAGTCGATGACGACTTCCTTGCCGCCGTTCTTGGCAGACTCGTAAACGGCGAGGATAATGCGCAGAGCCTTCATAGCCTCGACGGGGCCGACGTAGGGATCGCGATCCTCGAGGACGGCGTGAACGATATCCTGCACGTGGAAGGGATGGCCGCCGACCTTGTTGGGATCGGCACCGGTGGCGGTATTGGCAAGGCCCTCACCGCTCTTCATGGCAGCCTCTTCCTCCAGCATCTTCTCCTCGCTCTCGTTGCGGATCTTCCAGGTGCGGACGTCGCCCCAGACCAGCTCGATGGAGCCGTCGGTACCGTGAACACCGATGTCGGTGGACAGGCCGGGGTAGGCGCAGGTGGTGGAGGTGAAGGTGGCAACGGCACCGTTCTTGAAGGTGACGATGGACTTGGTCATGTCCTCGGTCTCGATGTCGTGGTTGTACAGACCCATGACGGAGCGGACGGAGTAGACATCACCCATCATCCACTGCATGAGGTCAACGGTGTGGACAGCCTGATTCATCAGGGAGCCGCCGCCGTCCATGGCCCAGGTGCCGCGCCAGCCGCCGTCGGCGAAATAATCGTCGGTACGGTACCAGTTGACGGAGAACTCACCGGAGATGAGCTTGCCGAGACGACCGTTGTCGATGGCTTCCTTCATGGCGAGCACGTTGGGGGTGCGGCGATTCTGGAAGACGCAGGCGACCTTCTTGCCGGTCTCCTTCATGCACTCAACGATGGACTGAGCAGCCTCGAGGGTGATGTCGATGGGCTTCTCAACGAGAACGTGCTTGCCGGCGCGCAGAGCCTGGCAGACGTACTCGGCGTGGGTGCCGGAGGGGGTGGCAACGGAGATGATGTCGATGTCGGGATTGGCGAGCATATCCTCATACTTGGTGTAGACCGTCAGGTCGGGATACATCTCGGGATACTCTCTCTTATGCTTCTCCAGGCGGTCGGGGCGGGCGTCGCAGACGGCGACGAGTTCGGCCTCCTCCATGTCGAAGGCAGCCTTGGCGTGATAACGGCCGATACCGAGGCCGAGAACGCCGTAACCGATTTTCTTGCTCATGATTGTTGCTCTCCTTTATGAAATTTAATTGTTTTTGAATTTATTCCTCGCAGGTGGCTGCGGGAGGTGCTGCGTAATCCGCGAAACGGGCGGCAATGCCGGCATCCTGGGTGTTGCCGCTGTGGGCGATGAGCCGATAGCGGAAGGTCATGCTCTCACCTGCCGGGATGCGGCGGTCGCCGGGAATATAGAAGTTGTTGGGAGCCATCAGACCGTAGTCGCGGGCGTGCCAGTAGCAGGGGTGCCCCTCGTTCTCCGGATTGTCCAGGATGGCAAAGCCGCAGAGGTGACCCTTTTCGGTGCCGTAATAGTCACACCAGGGGGCGCGTTTCATCCAGATCTCATCCTCATTGATGCCGCCGCAGCCGTTTTCAAAGCGGCCGGTACCGGGCGTTACGGTGAGATTATGGTTCATGCGCACGGCCACAGGGCCGGCTTCCTTGGTGCGGCCGAGAACGACATCGCCGCAGTCGGCAAAGAGGGTGAGGGATACATCCGCCACGGTGTTGCCGTCAGGCATGGCATAGAAGCGGATGCGGGTCAAATCGTGGCAGAGGGGCTTTCCGTCATGGTCGGTCCAGACGTTGCGGACGGCAAAGGCGGTGAAAACGTCGCCGTTTTCCACATTCTCAACGCTTTCGTTGCGGATGTAGCCGTGATCCTCCGGCTCGGTCCAGGTATCCACGCCGTTGACGTTGCCGTGGGAGAACCAGAAGCAGCGGTGATGCGGATGTTCGGGCGTTTTGAGATCAAGACGGGTGATCTGACTGCCGTAACGATCAAAGAAGGGGCCGAGGTAGGGCTTTGCAAGATCGTGGCCGAAGTAATAGCCGCATCTTTCCCGGCCGAAAAGGCGGATGGAAACGCGGTTTTCCCCGGCAACGCTCGCACAGACGGGTGTGCGGCCGGTGGCCTTTACCACGCGCAGGGAAAGGCTTTCGCCGGCGCGCAGCCAGGGCAGCAGAAAGAGGATGCCGCCGACGCCGTCCTGCTCGGTATACTGGGCGGGAAGGCGCTCACCGCCGGGGGTGCGCAGCGCAAAATGCGCATAAGCGGGCTTTGCGGCGGGAACAAAAACGGGGCAGTTCACACGGGTGTGTTGCCCGGCGGAAACAAGGATCTTCATGCGGAGAAACCTCCTCATTTGATGGAAAAATTCCGTACCTGTTTATTCTAACATATTACACGAAAAAAAGAAAGGGAAAAAGAGTGACTTCAGAAGCTCCGGGGGCGGCTGTCAAGATAACTTTGCAGAATGACCACGGCCGCAACCTGATCCACCACGGCCTTGCGGCGTTTGCCGCTGCGGCCGTTGTCGGCAAGGATGCGGTGAGCCTCGTTGGTGGTCTGACGCTCATCCCAGTAGGTGAGGGGAAGTCCGGTCATTTCCTTCAAAAGCTCGCCAAAGACCCGCGTTGCCTCAGCGCGGAAGCCCTCGCTGCCGTCCATGTTTTTGGGAAGCCCGAGAACGATATGCTCCGCCTTGAGGGCGATGGCCTTGTCGGCCACGGCACGGGCGGCTTTCTCGGGCTGGTAGGCCGTGACGGTTTCTACGGCGGAGGCAAGCATCTCCAAAGGATCGGAGAGGGCGAGACCGGTGCGGACCTCGCCGTAATCAACACCAAGGATCCGCATGCTTACTTCACCGAAAGGAACTTTGCCATGAGCTCTGTTCCTTTTTCTTCCACAAGACCGGTGGCGGCGGCTGCCGCCTCGCTGTAGCCTGCTGCGGGATGGGTCCCGGCTTTGTGGCTGTAGTAGCGCACAAAGGGAATGGCATCCAGCGTGTGGGTGCGCTCGCAGATGGGGGTAGCGTGGTCGGGCAGCAGAAGAACACCGTAGGGCTCACCCGTGCCGGCAAGATATTCCGTCACCGGGGCGAGGATGCGGCGGTCGATATATTCGATGGAAAGCTTCTTTTCCTCGGCATTGCCGTCGTGGCCGCACTCATCGGGAGCTTCCACGTGGACAAAGACCAGATCCGCTCCCTCACGGAAGGCGGTGACGGCGGCCTCAGCCTTGCCTTCAAAGTTGGTGTGGATATCGCCGGTGGCGCCCTCCACTTCGTAGAGCTTCATACCGGTACCGCGGGCAATGCCTGCAAGCAGGGGAACGGCGGTGACCATGGCGCCGGAGATGCCGTAGGCTGCAGCAAAGGAGGAGAGGCCGGGTTTGGTGCCCTCGCCCCAGAACCAGATTCGGTTGGCATCCTTCAGTCCGCGCTCCCGGCGGTCGGCATTTACGGGATGGTCGGCGAGAAGGGCTGCAGCCTGCTCGCAGAGAGCCCAAAGGGTATCCGCACCGCCGCCGGAGGGCAGATATCCGGCGATCTTCCGCTCCAGAATGTCGTGGGGCGGAGTAAGGGAAAGATCGGCGCCGCACTTGTTTCGTCCGCCGCGCCAGATCATGATGTTGCGGTAGCTTGCGCCAAAGTAGAAGTCGAATTCGCCGCCGCCGAGCTTTTCCTGCAGGAATGCGCAGAGCTCGCGGCCCTCCGCGTCGGTGATCTTGTCGGAAGAATGGTCAACCATGACCTCCTCTGCACCGGTGCCGCGGGTGTTGATGAGATTGGTGCGGAAGACCATATCATCCTCACCTACAGGCAGACCGAGGCCGAGAGCCTCAATGGGGGAGCGGCCGGTATAGTAGCGCGCAGGCTCGTAACCCAGCACGGAGAGATTGGCGACGTCGCTGCCGAGGGGAAGCCCCTCGCGGAGCATGTGCACAAGACCGCAGTCGCCTTTGCGGGCGAGATTATCCATGCAGGGGATGTTTGCTGCGCCGAGGGGTGTTTTCATATCAAATTCGGGAAGGGGACGGTCACCCATGCCGTCGCCCAGCATAACCAGGTATTTCATGACAGGTGCCTTTCTTATAGGAAAAAGATACATATATTATCGCAAAAGTTGCGGCGGTAGTCAAGAACAACCGTCGGTGTGTGATCAAAAAACAGCGAAATGCTTAAATTGTGAACAACGGGCGATTCACAAAAAAATCACAGTCAATTCATAATTCATTCATACAAACGGAAAGAAATCGTGTATAATATAGATGAAAACATGGGAGAGAATTCTTCCGGGAAAGCGGAGGCCGATTATGAGTCTTAGGATTCTCGTTGCGGAAGACAATGCGGATATTGCAAATCTTCTGCAGCTTTATCTTGAAAAAGAGGGCTGGGAGGTCGTTGTCGCCGAGGACGGCGTCGTGGCCATGGAGGCCTTTCATAAACACAAACCCGACCTTGCACTGCTGGATATTATGATGCCCCGCAAGGACGGCAGGCAGGTGTGCGAGGAGATCCGCAAGGAATCCTCCATTCCCGTCATCATGGTCACCGCCAAGGGCGAGATCGCCGATAAGGTCGCCTGCTTTGAGATCGGCGCGGATGACTACATCGTCAAGCCCTTTGATATGAAGGAGGTCATCCTCCGCATCCGGGCGGTTATCCGCCGCACCGGTGTGGAGGAGGGCGCCAAGCATGTGGAGTATGAGGGCATCTCCGTGGATCTTGACAGCTACTCCCTCATTCTCGGAGGAAAAGAGGTGGATGCACCGCCCAAGGAAATCGAGCTGCTGTATTTTCTTGCCTCCAATCCCGGAACCGTTTTTACCCGGGATCAGCTGCTGGATCAGGTGTGGGGCTTTGATTACTTCGGTGACACCCGCACCATTGACGTACACGTCAAACGTCTGCGGGAAAAACTGGAGGGTGTCAGCGACAAATGGAGCCTGCGCACCGTGTGGGGCGTTGGATATAAATTCGAAGTCAAGGAAAAATAATGTGACGGGGGAGACCATTCCCGATGAACGGCTTTAACAGCGTTTTTAAAAAGAACTTTCTTTCCATGGCCTGTCTGCTCGTCATCGCCGTCACGCTGCTCACCGTCATTTTCTCCATCTTTCTGGCCAACTACTCTGCCTCGGAAAAGCAGGATCAGCTGGAGCTTGCCA
>JAFYLV010000052.1 GCA_017556885.1 Clostridia bacterium
CAAATGACGTTCTTCTTTTGTCATTTCTCTTCGCAACTGCTTCGCAAATGGAACCAACTGCTTATTATGCTTTGACTGCATGACAATCCCTCCGTCACGGCTTCGCCGTGCCACCTCCCTTTACACAAGGGAGGCTTTGGTACGGTGCAAAACCGTACATGACGAACCACACCCAAAGGTGTATAGAAGTGCGCCCTTATATCTAGTCGACATATTGGAATTTACCTTTTGCATATAATGATTTCTTTATCAACAAACACTCCATCACCGTCATTTATACGGATAACTTTTACACCGTGTCTTTCTTCATAAATACAGCACTTCTCTTCAAATTTCTCAAATTTCGAAAGAAACTTACTATAGTGCGGTAACACTTGAACATCTGTCAATGAGAGACCACTTAAATCTGTCAATCCTAAAAAATTCATTTCGGGTGAATAGCAATTTACCAATTCAAGTGTTGGTCCAAAAACAAAGGCGGCAGCACTCCAACCAATTAGAATTTTAGTTTCAGCAATCGTTCTTAAAATATCAATTGAATTGCTGCTCTGAATGACGTGTAGCAAATAATATGGGTTTCCTCCAATAAATTCAACCACATCATAATTCAGCAACAAATCTGCAGGCTGTTTATCCAAATCAAATATATCAACATTCAAGTTTAGAGATTGTAATTCTGTAACACATCTTGGAACGTGATAATTGTTTTCCTTGTATTCATTATCTGCTGTTACAACTAATGCGGCAGTCTTGCAATCAACCATTCTGCTACTTAGTTGTGATAGTAACATATCGCTTGATAATCCGTTTGAACATAAAATTAGCATCTTAATCACCTCGTCAAATTCAAGTTTGTCTAATTGTCAGATATATTCTATCACATCAATGTGAGCTATACAAGAACAGTCCCGACAGATCATTCTGCCGGGACTGCAACTGTTTTATGAGAACCTGCCTTTTGCGGCGGTGTCTGTTATAGTTCGATATCCAGCCCGACACTTTCGCATGCGGCGCAGACGTAATTCTTCTTGCCGTCGATGCAGACCCGGAGACCGGTTTGCTTATCCCATTCGATGGAAATACAGTGCCCGTGGTAGCGGATATCTGTGGCGGAGAAGGCATCCAGCGAGGTGCCGAGGGGACGGATCGTCAGGCGGTTTCCGAGGGTGGGGCGGATCCCGCACACGCCCGTCATGACAAGGTCGATGAAGGTGGAATGATTATAATGTCTGCCGCGGTCCTGCGGCTCATAATTTTTCCGGCCGCGGAGGATCTCCCGCGCAAGCCAGATGCCCGTTTCGGGATCCATGTTTTCATCCAGCCACGGAGTGCCGTCGGTATCTCTGTGGGAATTGGCATAGGTGAGAAGAAGTTTCATGAAATCTGCCGCCGAGATCGTCGGAGCATCGGCGGTTTGCAGATATTCGATCACTGCGGTCAGCGTCTGCGCGGTCGCAAAGGGCCAGACAGGGCCGTTCCATAAACACTCGTGATCAAAGTGTTTGCGGTAATCGGGATGGGAGGCATCCGCAGTGCGCAGGCCATAGGGCGCAAGAAAGCACGTTTTGTCAAGCAGATAGGGGAAACAGTCGTCCTTTCCCTCGTCGGGGATACCGTAGATCCACGGAATATAACCGATCTGCTCGCGCACATTCTGCAGCTCACCGGCATCGGAACGTACACCGAACATGCCGATGCGATCATTCCAAAGACTGCGGTTGATCTTTTGCCGCAGTTCTTCCGCCGCCTGCCGATAGTGCTCTGCATCGCGGGTATTTTCTGTGAGTCCGGCAAGCAAGGCCAGGGCTTTTCCGTCGGCATACATGTAGGAATTGATCGTAGGGCGGAGGCCGTCTCCGGAAATGGAAAATTCCATGCCGTCATAGCCGCAGTGCTGGCGGTACATGCCGCTGGCGGTTTTATGGTCATCCCAGGCCGTGTGAATTTCTTTCAGCTTCGGATATAAGGAAACCGCCGTGGATGTATCCCCCGTAACCCCGGAAAGGGCGAGAAAACTGTCGGCAATAGGGAAACTGTACAGCCGGGGATCGCCTTCGCTGCACCAGAAACGGGCATAGTCCTCCAGCGGAGCGGTGTCGTGCAACCAGCGGCCGTCCCGGAAATGGTGACTCGCGGCGCAGCTGATGGTGTTATAAATGCCCGCCCACGGCACATCGGGAAGAAACTCCGTGATGACGTAGCCCGTCGGGATCTTTTTTACGTGCCGCGAATAAAGCTCGCAGCGGTAGTTATAGGTGATATTCAGTTCCCTGTCCGAGGATGTAAAATTCGGGAAAGTGATATGCATGACCATGCCTCCGCCGGTGTGAAATTATCGTCCGATTCCTTTTGCCGTGATCATCAGACGGTCAACAACGGTCTCCCCGTCGGTAAGATATATTTTATCGTGGAGATTGACTGTGGAACAACAGTGCGCGGGAATGAGCAGGATCTTATCGCCGACGTTGGTTTCTGCGCTGAAATTATGGAGCTGAAAATGCTCCTCGCTGGCAACAACGGTATCTACGGTTCCGTTCCAAACGGCAGGCATCCCCTGATCGATGCCGCAGGTCTTAACCCCCGCATCAACGACCGTGAGCCCCTCTCGCCGGCTGACGACCGTGGTGAGCAGGAAAAGCGAATTTTGGAACGGCAGTCCGAGATTTCGGTAGGTCGCATCCATAAACAGATAGCTTCCGGCCTGCAGCTCGGTGTAAAGGCCTTCGGCCGCTTTGATTTCCGCGGTTCCCGTGCTGCCGCCGGAAACGGTCCGCACAGGTATAGCGTTTTCTTGGAAAAGTGCGAGCAGGGCTTTTAATTTATCGTAGTTTTCGGCGGTCATTTTTCTGCGCGTATCTGCGGTTTCTATGTGGGAAATGTGTCCTGCATAGGCCTGGATGCCGTCAAAGGTAAGATTTTCGCATGCGGAAATGTGCTTTGCAAGTGCCAAAACCTCCTGCATTTCGGTGACGCCGCAGCGCTCCATACCAATATCGTACTCGACGAGACAATGGATCACGGAGCCGCTTGCTTTCGCAGCCGAGGATAGCGCGCGGATATTTTCCGTGTCATCAACGCATACAGTGAGGCGGCAGTTGCCGGCAAGATCCGCAAGCCGGCGGATCTTTGCAGGATCGACCACCTGATTTGCAATCAGGATGTCTTCAATGCCGATATCGCACAGGTCTTCCGCCTCGCTGAGTTTGGCGCAGGTCATGCCGATGGCACCGTTTGCGACCTGCCATTTTGCGAGGGCGGCGCATTTATGGGATTTGTAATGCGGCCGAAGCTTTACGGGACTGTCTTTGAGGATGGCCGCCATGGCTGCCATGTTTTCCTTTAGAATGCGTATGTCCAATACGAGCGCAGGTGTGCTCAAACCGGAAATTTTCATGCAAGGTCACCTCGTTTCGTGATGATGCTATTGTACCATATCTGCAGGCGCGGAGCAATGCGAAAGATCCCCGCCGGGAACCCGACGGGGATCAAAGAAGCTTATTTTTCTGCGCTTGTGCGCTCGAAGATGCTTTCGGCAAACAGATGCCCGAGCTTGACGACCGAGCCGCAGTCATAGTGATAAATATCGGGCGACTCGACGGGCTCAAACTTTGTAGTCAGGCCGTTTGCAATGGTGTCCACATACACAAATCCGTCGTGGCTCGCGGCATACTCTGCCTTGAAGGTGTTCATCTCGGTATAGTATTTCCAAATCTCGGAAATGCCCGCATCCACAAACACGCAGTTTTCAAGATAGGAGGAAAATTCCGCCTTGAAATCGCGGATGAGATTGTCAAAATATCCCTTGTAGTTATCTACGTGTTCCGGGAAGCATGCATCGCTCTCGCCCTGCATCCAGCAAAAGCCGATGATCTCGGGTGAATAGCCGTTTTCCTCCAAATGTGCAATGCTGTCTCGGAGGACGCTGACAAGCCCGTTGTAGCACCAGCCGGACTTCAGAGGTTTTTTGTTGAAAAAGGCATCGATAAAGCCGTCGTACTCGTTTTTGAATTCGTCCACGTTATCATAGCCGCCGCTGGAGGGGGACAAAAAGTCCCGCATGAGGTTTGCACCGCCCACGGCAAATTTTACGATGAAAAATTCTTCCCCCGGGAATTTTGCGTTTAGATATTCGGCCATGCCGATCTCGGGACCGAGGGTATCTTTGCGTACTTCCGTGCAGTTTTTTCCGGTGCGCGTGAATCCGTCGCTCTTCTTATCATGGGAATAAAAGTTGATCTTGATGTTATCGTAGCCTTTGAGATATTCCGCGATCTTCGCATCGCTGAAGCTTCTGGGAAGACACTTCACATGCCCTACGCCCACCGCATTGGACTGGCCGGAAAGCACGATGATTTTTGCTTTTTTCATAATGGGATCCCCTCTCGCCTTTTTCTAAAATTATATGTTAGGCGCGGCGCAAAGTCAATGAAATTTTTAGTAGGGGCGGCAATCTGCCGCCCGCGAACGTTCGGCGTTCATTCAAAACGGGCGGATAATATCCGCCCCTGCGAAAATCGCCCTGCCGGAAAGCCGGCAGGGCGATAATTTTGTTGGATAACCCGAATTACTTGCTTGCCTTGATAGCAGCCTGTGGTGCTACTATCAAGGGCAGGAGAAAAATCCTGCGTCACCACAACTTTCGTAGTAGATCTGCGTTTTCCTTCCAATTTACAGTGAAGAGGCTTGTCCGGATCGCCATTGATGCGAATATACCAGTCAAATCCGTCTTTCTTGACCACGATTTTGCTAAAGTAAGCTTCGATAACAGATTCCGGAACATCCTCGCCTTCTTTCGGGCAGGTATACTGAGAGAGGGCATATTGCAGGATCGTCAGCTTCTCCCTGTAATGTTCGATCACCTTGGGTTCGCGTTTTTGTGAAAGCTCCTCGATCTCTTTTTGAAGCTTCTGCATTTTCGGTTCCAGCTCTTCGG
>JAFYLV010000053.1 GCA_017556885.1 Clostridia bacterium
GCGCCTTCAGGCGGCGAAGAAGATCATCCAGCTTCTCGGTGGGGTGCACAAGCACCGGCGTAGACATGATCTCCGAAAGCGGTTTATCGGTAACGCCGAGACCGTGATAGAAGTCCTTGTGGTGGATGACACCGACGATACGGTCGATACTGTCCTCATAGACCAGCAGGCGGGAGAAACGGGAGGCGGTAAATGCCTCGGCCACCTCTTCGGTGGTGGCATCGATGCTGACGGCCTCGAGATCCATGCGATGCGTGAGAATATCCTTTGCGGCGAGGTCACCGAATTCCACGGCATTTCGCAGCAGCTCGCCCTCTTCCTCGTCAAGACCGCCGTCCTGCTCGACCTCTTCAATAAAGGTCAGCAACTCTTCCTGCGACATGGCCTCTTCTTCCTCGGTGGTTATGATGCGATCGGTAAGTTTCTTCCAAAGGCCGAAGATAAAGGAAAGCGGAAGCAGAAGCTTCGTAATGAAGTTAATGATCGGTGCGGAGAACATAGCAAAGGGATCCGCAGCGTCCTTTGCCAGACTCTTGGGGGTGATCTCACCGAAAATGAGCACGAGCACCGTTACGACCGCGGTAGAGACCGTTGCGCCGAAGCTGGCATCGCCGTAGTTTGCAAGGAGAGAGACAAAAACCACCGTGGCAACGGACGAGAGGGTGATGTTGACGATGTTGTTGCCGATGAGGATGGTGGAGATGAGCCGGTCGTATTTCTCGTCAAGCTCCAGGGCAAGCTTTGCTTTTTTGTTGCCCTTGTCCGCAAGCACCTTGAGACGGGTCTTGTTCATGGAGAGAAACGCCGTTTCCGTGGCGGAGAAATAGGCGGAGAAAATGAGACATATCACCATGATGATGATACTGGGTATATGTTCGGTAATCATTTGTAGATCCTTTCAATGTAAGAAAATTACTTAAAAACAACAAAAACAGACATACCCCGTCACCCCAATGCATTACAGGGGGCAGGTATGCCTTAACTATTCAAGCATAATCTGATTGTCAGGATCGCCGTCGGTACTGGGACTGCAACTGTCCATGGAGAGGTATCACCTTCCTTGTTTTATAATATATGAGTATATTATAGATAACAGTTGAGGTTTTGTCAACAAAAAAAGAGAAGAAATCCGAAAAATCTGCAAAAATATTATAAAATTGTTAGCGATTGTAAAAATTATCATTTGAATTTGCAAAGAAGGACAGGATGTGTTACAATACGGCAAGGTCTAAATTTGCTGTTGATAGGGGAGAAGACGATACCTGTGAAACTTTTTGCTACCGTTTTCGGGATACTTGCGGTGATTTTCTTTGGGTTAAGCTTTCAGTGCAGAAAACGCAAGGATATCGTTTTTGTCAATCTCGTTTCACGTATTTTTTATATATTGCAGTATATTCTGCTTGGCGCTTTTGAGGGGGCGGCGTTCGATCTGATCGGAGCGTTAGCGGCGCTTCCTGCCAAGGCAAAGGATACGGGTTTTGTTCGCAAATGGCGGATATTTATCCTCGGCGGAATATTTGGGCTTACGGTTCTTGCCGGCATTTTCACCTACCGGTCTCTGTGGAGCATTCTTCCGTTTGCGGGGGTGTGCCTGGAGATCGCCGCCCTGTGGCTGGACCGTGAAACGCAGATCCGCGTAGTATCCCTGCTTGCGCAGCCCTTCTGGCTTTCCTATAACCTTTACTCCGCAGCCTACGGATCGGCGGCCGGAAACGTTTTTGCCACGGTGTCCATCGTCCTTGCCCTGGTGCGTTTTGCCTTGCGGAAAAATGCGGGTGACAAAGTTGACGGTCAGTCAAAAACTGTGATATAATCATTTCAAAGATAAACGATTTCGAACAGGAGATGTAGCAGATTATGATCAAAAAGCAGCATGTGATGACATCGCCCATGGGTTGGAATTCCTGGGACTGCTACGGCGGCGCCGTAACGGAGGAGATTGTCCGGCAGAACGCTGACTTTATGGCAAAATACCTCAAGCCCTACGGCTGGGAATATATTGTTGTTGATATCCAGTGGTCGGAGCCCGACTCTCTCGGTCATGCATACCGCCCCTTCCCGGAGCTTTGCATGGATGAATACGGCCGTCTGATCCCGGCCGTTAACCGGTTTCCCTCGGCGGCAGGCGGTAAAGGCTTTGCACCTCTTGTCGAATACGTGCATTCCCTTGGGCTGAAATTCGGCATCCATATCATGCGCGGAATCCCCCGGCTGGCAGGGTGGAAAAAATGTCCGGTTCTCGGAACGGAGTATACCGCAGCGGATGTGGCGGATCCAAACTCGATCTGCGCATGGAACCCCGATATGCACGGCGTTGATCCGAAACATCCCGGCGCGAAGGCCTATTATGACAGTATTTTTGCCCTGTATGCTGAGTGGGGCGTTGATTTTATCAAGTGCGACGATATCTGCCGCGAGCTTCCCCGTTGTACCGATGAGCTGCGCCTGATAAGCGAAAGCCTGCAGAATTGCGGCAGAGACATGGTGTTCAGCCTTTCGCCCGGACCGGCGCTTCCCGAACTGTCGGAGCTTTATAAGGATATCTCGCATATGTGGCGCATTACCGACGATTTCTGGGATAACTGGCGTCTTCTCTATGACATGTTCTCGCGAGCCAAGACCTGGTGCATCCACACCGGTGCGGGCAACTGGCCGGATGCGGATATGCTGCCGATCGGAGCTCTGCGCCAGTGCAAAAATCCCGATATCCGAACCAAGTTTACACAGGATGAGCACTATACCATGATGACCCTTTGGTCCATTTTCCGCTCCCCGCTGATGATCGGAAGCGAAATGACCAAAATGGACGAATTCACCATGTCGGTGCTGACCAATACCGGCATCCTTGAGATGCACAAAGCCGCACGCAATGCCCATGAGGTGTGGCGCAGAAAGAGCGAAGAAGGAGAGGCCATCCTTTGGACGGCAAATCACGCGGAGAAGCCCGGCCGCTATGTAGCCCTCTTCAATGCGGGTGAGAGCGATGCTGAGATTGGCTTTGCCCTTTCGGAGCTGGAACTTACAGATGCCGAGACCGTTACCGATCTCTGGACGGGGGAGACTTTCCCGGTGGAAGAAACCATGCGCTTCAACATCCCGAAACACGGCGCTGTGGCTCTTTGGATCGCAGAAAAGTAAGATAATACGTATAGTGAGGATATAGCCATGAGCATTTTACAGGAAATTTGCGAAACCCTGCAGAAGGGAAGAGCGAAACTTATGAAGGAGATGGTGCAAAAGGCGCTGGATGAAGGAATTGCCGCACAGGATATTCTGACGGATGCGCTCCTTCCCGCCATGAGTGTCATCGGCGAAAAATTTAAGAACAATGAGATCTTTGTGCCTGAGGTCCTTATGGCGGCCCGCGCTATGAATATGGGTACCGATGTGATCAAGCCTCACCTTGCCGCAAGCGGTGTGCAGGCGGCGGGCAGAGTTTGTATTGGAACCGTGCAGGGGGATCTGCACGATATCGGGAAAAACCTTGTGCGTATGATGCTGGAAGGCAAGGGGCTGGAGGTCATTGACCTTGGCACCGATGTGCCCGCAGAGAAGTTTGTCAGCTGCGCCATGGAAAACGACTGCCAGATCATCTGTTGTTCCGCTCTGCTGACCACCACCATGGATGTCATGGCGGACGTGGTGCGCGCAGCCAAAGCGGCGGGGATCCGCGATAAGGTCAAGATCATGGTAGGCGGAGCACCCATTACGGAGGAATTCTGCCGTTCCATTGGTGCGGATTTCTATGCCGCAGATGCCGCCAGTGCCGCGGATGCAGCGGTGGCTCTGTGTAAAGGTTAAGCGGTATGGCGGATTTTGAAAATATGCGCCGTTGGCTCGAAGAAGCGGCAAAGGCGGAATCGAAGGGGGCGTTCCCAATTCTGTCTGCCCCCGGGGCGGGGCTTATCGGTGCGCCTTTGCGCGCGCTGACGGAGGACGGTGAACTGCAGGCGGCGGCCATTGCGGCGGTGACCCAACGGTGGAACTCGCTGGCCGCGGTGGGCTTGATGGATCTCTCTGTGGAAGCGGAGGCTTTCGGTTCGGAAGTTCACTTTGCGGAGGATGAGATTCCGACGGTCAAAGGACGGCAGATAGAGGATATGGAGGGCGCAGTGGCACTTGCCGTGCCGTCCGTCGGTGCGGGAAGAACCGGTATTTATATCGATTGTATCCGTATAGCTGCGGCGCGTATCAACGACCGACCGGTCTTTGCCGGGATGATTGGCCCTTACTCGCTTGCTGCGCGTCTTTTTGGCGTGCCCGACAGTATGATAGCCTGCTATGATGAGCCGGAAACGATGGAGCTTCTGCTTTCCAAGGCAACAGAATTTCTTATCACGTATGCCCGTGCCTATAAGGAAACGGGCGCCCAGGGTATAATCCTGGCCGAGCCGGTAGCGGGTATGCTTTCTCCCTCGTTGGAGGAGGAATTCTCGGCGCCCTACGTCAAACAGATCGTGGATGCCGTACAGGACGATCGGTTCCTTGTGATTTATCATAACTGCGGCGATAATGCCGCCAGGATGCTCCCCTCCATTCTTTCCACAGGCGCCGCGGCCTATCACTTCGGCAATGCGGTGGATATGGCGGAGGTGCTGGAAAAGGTGCCCTCAAATATCGTTGTTATGGGAAATCTTGATCCAGTGGGAGAACTTTTCAGCGGAACTCCGGAAAGCGTAGCGAAGGGAACAAAGGCCCTGCTTTCGCTGAAACGAGGCCGGGATAATTTTATCCTTTCCTCCGGCTGCGATATCCCGCCCAAGACTCCTTTGGAGAATCTGGACGCATTTTTTGCTGCGGCAACCGAAATATAACTGAGGTCATTATGCGCGATACGGTTTCACTTTGCCTGAATGGTGAAAATCGACATATCCCGCAGGGAAGTTTGCTTTCGGAGGTTATCTCCGGTGAAGCACCCTGCGGCGGACGGGGATCCTGCGGAAAATGCAGGGTCCTTGCTTTCGGCTGCCTTTCGCCCGTAAATGAGAGGGAGCGGAGACATCTCTCGGCGGAAGAACTTGCACAAGGCTGGCGCCTTGCCTGCATGACGCGGGCAGAGGGCGATTGCGAGGTGCAAACCGGCTCGGCTGCGGTACCCCGGATCCTGACGGAGGGCGTGGGGGATGCGTATAACATTTCGCCGAGCTTTTTGAAATACGGTGTTGCCGTGGATGTCGGAACGACCACCCTTGCGGCCAAACTTTTTGACCGCGAGGGACATGAACTGGCACAAACGGCCTGTCTCAATCCCCAGTCCTTTGCCGGGGCGGATGTCATCACCCGCATCGGAGCTGTGCTCGCGGGGGAGAGTTTCCGCCTGAAGAATGTGCTTTGCCGGGCAATTGATGAAAGGATCGCAGAGTTATGCGCGGTCGCGGGCGTGGCGGCAACGGATGTTGGCGAAGCGGTCATCGCAGGAAATGCGGCCATGCTCCATTTGCTGACCGGGACGGATCCGGAACCGCTATCCCGTGCGCCTTTTGCGGTAAAACGGAAATTTGGTGAGACTGTAACGGCGGGAGAACTGGATGTTTCTGTGCTTCTGCCGGAAACGCCGGTTTATTTGCCTCCCTGCATATCTGCCTTTGTAGGTGCAGATACAGTGTGCGCGGTGCTCGCGGACGGAACGGCGCGCGGAGGTACCCGCATGATTGCGGATATCGGGACCAATGGCGAAATCTTTCTTTGCAAAGATAACAAGTTTTATGCCTGCTCCATGGCGGCGGGGCCTGCCTTTGAGGGCGTCGGTATCTCCTGCGGCATGCGGGGGGAGAGCGGCGCGGTTGACCGGGTGGATCTGGTGAACGGAAAACTGTATGCCCGCATCATTGGCGGAGGTCAAGCGGCCGGCATCTGCGGCAGCGGTCTTGCGGATGCGGTGGCCTGTCTTCTGGATGCGGAGCTTCTTGATGAAAGCGGGTATCTTGACGAGGATCCGACATATATCTGTAGTAGAGTGGCATTGAAACAGGCCGATATCCGTGCGGTGCAGTTGGCGAAAAGTGCGGTCTATGCTGGCATTGCGACACTGCTGTCTGCGCAGGGGATCAAAGCCTCGGATCTCGACGGATTTTCCCTTGCCGGCGGTTTTGGAAACTATCTCAATATGCGGTCTGCGGCGCGCATCGGCCTTCTGCCGGCGGAGCTTGCCCGCATTGCCCGCCCGGTGGGGAATGCTGCCCTTAAAGGCGCGGAAAAGCTCCTCTTGTGTCCGGAAATGCGGGATGCGAGCCGGGCAATTGCAGAATCAACGGAAACGCTGGAGCTTGGCGGAGATCCGGTCTTTGCGGAAAACTATATGATGGGAATGCTTTTTTAAATATGCCTCTAAAATCCGGAACGGGAAAGACCGTTCCGGATTTTTATGTGTCTTCTTGTGCCTGCTGAGAATCTGTGATAAAATAAAAAAAACGAATGGATCCGGGAGGATTATAAATATGCGAAAGATCGGCTTGAACGGCATCTGGAAAATGACCGGAGGCGGATTTGCATGCGAGGGAACGGTTCCCGGCTCGGTGTATTCCTTCCTGCTGGAAAAGGAGCTTATCCCCGATCCGTACTGGCGGGCAAACGAGCTGCAGATCCTGCCCATTATGGAAAATGATTTTGAGTTCAGCCGTACGTTTTCTTATGATGTGGCGGGCGCACCCGTGCGCCTTGTTTGTGAGGGTCTAGATACCCTCTGTGATCTGTACCTTAACGGAAACCACGTTGCACACACGGAAAACATGCATCGCCGGTTTGAATTTGATGTCACCGATATGCTGATCTCCGGGGAAAATGAACTGAAGCTTGTCTTTGCATCCCCGAACCGCTATGTGCGCGAGATGTATGCGGCCTATCCCATACCCGGAAACGATGATACCCTCAAGGGCCACGGTCATCTGCGCAAGGCGGGATATATGATGGGCTGGGACTGGGGTCCCCGCCTGCCCGATGCTGGTATCTGGAAGGATATCTACCTTCTTGTGGAGGATTCCGACCGAATTGAGGAACTCCACGTCACCCAGCGCCATGCCGATGGACGGGTATTTATCACACCGACCCTTCGCTGCCGTCGCGGAAATGCGACGGTTGCCGTGACCGTCACCGATCCTGCCGGAAAGCACTTTGAAATTCCGGCCAACGTGGAGATGGAGATCGCGGAGCCTGCCCTTTGGTGGCCGCACGGTCTTGGTGACCAGCCTCTCTATACCGTTACCGCGGAGCTGTATGAGGACGGACGGCGGGTGGACGGGAAGTCTGTCCGAATTGGACTCCGTACGCTGGAACTCATTCGGGAAAAGGATGCGTACGGCGAATCCTTCTGCCATGCCTGCAACGGTGTCCGCTTCTTTGCCATGGGCGCCGATTATATTCCGGAGGATTGCATCCTTACCCGCATCACGGAGGCGCGGACGCGGAAGCTTCTGAAAACCTGCGCAGATTCAAACTTCAATGCCATCCGCGTCTGGGGCGGCGGATTCTACCCCCATGACTTCTTCTTTGATGCCTGCGACGAGCTGGGCATCGTGGTTTTCTTCGATTTGATGTTTGCCTGCCAGTGCATTCCGAGCCGTGAAGATTTCCTGGAAAATGTCTCGGTGGAGATCCGCGATAATTTGCTCCGCCTGCGGCACCATGCATCCATTGCCATTCTTTCCGGAAACAACGAAATGGAGGATGCGGTGGAATACTGGTGGGGCGGCGAGGAGAAAAACGAGCGCAAGCGCACCTATCTGCGTCTCTTTGAGCAGATCATTCCCCGGATTCATGCGGAGGTCTGCCCCTACATTCCCTATGTGCCGTCGTCTCCCTCCTCCGGCGGTTCTTTTGTGGATATCCGCAATGAGAACATCGGTGATTACCATTACTGGAATATCTGGCACGGAAACGAGCCCTTTACCGGCTATCGAAACCATTTCTTCCGCTATCTCAGCGAGTTTGGATTTGAGTCCTTCCCCTGCGAGAAAACCGTGGAGGCCTTTACGCTGCCGGAGGACCGCAATATTTTCAACCGCATCTTTGAGATGCACCAGCGCTGTAAGGGTGCAAACGGTAAAATTCTGAACTATCTGTCCCGTACGTTCCTCTATCCCACAGAGTTTGGAACCCTTCTGTATGCCTCTCAGCTTCTGCAGGCGGAGGCTATGCGCTATGCGGTGGAGCATCTGCGCCGCCACCGCGGCCGCTGCATGGGCGCGCTCTATTGGCAGCTCAATGATGTATGGCCGGTGGCAAGCTGGTCGAGTATTGACTATTTTGGCCGCAGAAAGGCGCTTCAGTATGCGGCAAAGCGCTTCTATGCGCCGGTGATGATCTCCTGCGAGGAGATCGGAGAGACCACGACCCGCCCCTACGTTGTTCTCCAGCCCGATTTCTACGATTACTCGACAGAAGCACGCCTTTCCGTCACCAATGAGACTCTGGAGGAAATCCGGGGTACCGTACGCTGGGAGCTTCGGCGCGCCGATGCGACCTGCATCGAGTGCGGGGAAGAAGCGGTCACGGTTCCGGCGCTGTCCTCCGTGTGGCTTGAAAATATGGATTTTCATAAGACGGATGTGGAGCACAATTATCTCTCCTTTGCCTTTGTCAGGGATGGAGTGACGGTTTCCGAAGGAACGGTGCTCTTTACCGTGCCCAAGCACTTTATTTTTGAGGATCCGCACCTGCGTTGTGAGCGCCGGGGAGATGAGATTACCGTGTATGCAGATGCATATGCAAAGTATGTGGAGATCGACTCACCGGATAGCGATTTTGTCCTCTCGGACAACTATTTTGACATGAATGGCGGAGAAAAGACCGTCCGGATCCTGGAAGGCGAACCTGGAACCATCCGGCTTCGCAGCGTCTGGGACATTCGGTAAAAAAATAAGCGGCTACCGCAGAAATTATCTTCTGCGGTAGCCTTTTTTTATGTAAAATCCTTTGCAGGTATGGGGCTGTGTGGTATAATTACGGAAAGATCATTTCCGGAGGAATTGAAATATGAAACTGGATCGTATTTTTACTTCACATATGGTTTTTGCCGCCGGAAAGCCCATCCGCGTCTGGGGCGAGGGTACGGGCTGCGGAAATATTGTCTTTGACGGCGAGGAGATGCATTTTTGCGCCATCGGCAACCGCTGGGAGGTGGAGTTTTCTCCGCGCCCCTATGGCGGACCGTATGAGCTTCGCGCGGAGCTTGGCGGAGAGACGGTGGTGCTTGAAGATATCATGGTTGGCGAGGTGTATCTCATAGCCGGCCAATCCAATATGCAGTTTAAATTAAAAGATAGCAACAATGCCGATATGGTGGCTGATCTTTCTCTGGATATCCGTATGTATTCTCCGGAAAGGCTGGAGGCAAATGAACCGATTACGCCGGAGGACGGCTGGGTGAAAAACGGAGACCGCATCGGGGATTGGACCGCCGTTGGCTATCTTTTGGGGGATGCAGTTGCCCGTAAAAAGGATGTCGCGGTTGGCCTTGTTGCCTGTTATCAGGGGGCAAGCTGTATCGAAAGCTGGGTTCCGGAAGGCACCTTTGAAAAAATGGGAATCTGTCTGACTACGGAACAGAAGCATCATGACCATTTTGCATCACTTTTTCTGAAGTGGAATGAGGATGGCCACCTTTACCGATTTGCTTTCCGCCAGATTGTGCCTTTCCAGTTCAATGCGATCATTTGGTATCAGGGCGAAAGTGATACTACTGTCGCCGAAGGCGAGGTATATGCCGCGGAACTTGGCAGAATGATCGATATCTGGCGAGAAGATCTTCGTGATGCGGAGCTTCCCTTTGTTGTCGTGCAGATCGCAGATTTTATTCCCCGCGTAGACGAGGGGTGGAGACTTGTGCAGAAGGCACAGATCGATATTCAGTCCCAGCGCGAAAATGTGGTTACCGTTATCTCGAAAGACATATGCGAGACCGATGATATCCATCCGAAAACCAAGGAGCCTCTTGCAATGCGGATCGCCGAAGCTTTGGAGAAATTCTAAAATGTCACGACTTATTACCGGGGCAGAGGAACTTGTCGCCTACCGAGCGGCTCTCCGTCTTTGGCAGGGGATCCCGAGCATTGAGGTAACACGGGGCGGACGGATCTTTCTTTCTGCCTATTCCGGCGGATTTATGGAGCAGATCGGTAATTTTTCGTTCCTGCTGTTTTCGGATGACGGCGGAAAGACCTTTTCCGATCCGCCGGCGGCGGTGGCAGTGGTGGACGGCGGCAGAAGCTACGACCCGTGCCTGTGGATCGATCCTTTGGGACGCCTTTGGTTTACATGGGCACAGTGCCCGGAGGACGGACTGTATGCCGTCATTTGTGAGGACCCCGATGCGGAACAACTGACCTTCTCCGAGCCCTTCTTGGTGGGGCACAATGTTATGATGAACAAGCCGACCGTCCGCCGTGATGGGGCCTGGCTTTTTCCCATTGCCGTGTGGAATCGCGGAATCCGTGTTCTTGGACCGGAATTTGACGATCCGGATCCCGAAAAGGGATCCTTTGCCTGGTGTACAACAGACTGCGGGAAACGTTTTGCGCGGCTTGGCGGTGCCGATGTGAAGGATCGCCATTTTGATGAGCATATGTTCCTGGAGCTTTCCGACGGTACCTTGCGATGCTACGTACGAACCTTCTACGGCATCGGTGCGGCAGATTCGGACGATGGCGGCCTCA